>JBDSBP010000103.1:0-11833 GCA_039921525.1 Chitinophagaceae bacterium
GCTACCCCCGTTGGTGCAATCATTGGGAGAATAGCATTGGTATTCTTTAAGGAATAAGAGTTTAATGCAACGTATTCAAGACCGTTTCCTCCCGCACCGGAGTTAAAGCCGGTACTTAACCGCCATTTAGCGCCTGTTTGACCCTGAAACAGCACGGTCAGGTCAAAGTTCTCATAATCTAATCCCATAGTGAGGCCAAACTGCGTTTTTGGAAAACCGGTGGCGTCATACCGGTACCTGTCATTCGCATCGATTTTGCCATCGTTGTTAAGATCGGCAAATATCAATCCGCCTATTCTGGCCCCGGCATATTTCGTGTATTTGGTCAGGTCATCTGCCGTTCTGTAAATACCGATTGTCTTGTACACCAATATGGCGTTAAGTGGATTGCCTTCCTGTTTCTGATAGGGTTCAGACTGTGGTGTTTCATCAAAATAGATGATTTTATTTTCAGCATGTGAAATGTTTCCGCTTGTTCTGAAGCCCAGGCGGCCAAAATTTTGCCTGTAACCGGCCTGAATTTCAAATCCCTTGCTATTCATTTTACCGATGTTCTCATCGGGCAGTACCAGGCCGGTATACCCCGGAATGGAGGCCTGTCTTTTACCAAGAATCTGAGAAGTATTCGAATTGAAAACATCAAACTCGAAGGTCAGCCTGTTGTTTAAAAAACCGATTTCCAGACCCAGGTCTGTTTTTTCACTGATTTCCCAGGTAATATTTGCGTTGGGGGTTGAAATAGGCGCAATACCCTGGGCATCCGTACCATTAACAACCCAGCCGGCAGAATAACCATAAGCGCCGATATACTGGAAAGGATCTACCCTGTCGTTACCCAATTGGCCCCAGGAAGCTCTCAGCTTTAAATTGCTGAATATATTTTGGGGTATAAAAGATTCTTTGCTGAGCAGCCATCCGGCAGAAGCCTGTGGAAAGAAACCAAAACGGGTATCCTTTGGAAAAATAGGCGAACCATCGTATCTGGCGCTGAAGCCAAACAGGTATTTACCCATATAATCATAGTTCACCCTGCCAAAATAATTCTGCCGAGCCGACTCCGACGCACCACCATTATTATTCCAATTCTGGCGATTGGGGCTGCCAGCAGAAAACTGGTCAATCAACGGCGACGCATAGCCAAGACGGCTGGTCCAGAAAAAGTTGTTTTTAAACTCCATTTGTTCATAGGCAATAAATGACGTTATTTTATGGTTTTTTATCGTGGTGTTGTAGGAGAGCTTTATGTTTTGGGTTATTCTCTGGCTTTGAGCAAAATCCTCCCTAAGTCCGGGGTCTTCTACTGATCTTGATGTTTTCTGTACTACTTCTCCCGGGTTGGCACCCTTTTCATAATAAACCCAAGTGTAGTTAAAAGCTTTATCATCGTTCAGGGTTTTAGCAATAGAAGCAAAACCATCTAAAGACAAGCCTTTTAAAAAGGGTATATTGTATTTGAACCTGATCGTACCACTGGCTACACCAGCTTGATATCGCCGGTAGCCGGGGCTAAGAAGCCTTGCGGCAGGATTTAAGTGAGCCCATCCTTCGCCGGGATAGCGGTAATCACCACCAATATAGGCTTCCTGTAATGGACTGAAACTGGCGAAAGAACCTATTTCTCCTCCTGCACCTCCCTGGGGAGTTTCAGTGTTTTTTTCCCTATAGGAAAGGTCTAATCCTACTTCAAAATCCTGAGTGACTGAAACATCTATATTGCTTCTTACATTATACTGTTTCAACTTCGTTTTATCATCGCCACGCATGATTCCTCCTTGCGAAGCAGTTCCGAGAGAAACAAAGTATCTCACTTTGTCTGTCCCTCCTCTCATGGTTAGCGATTGTCTAGACTGCTTGGCAGGAGGATCAACCAGCGCATCATACCAATTTTCTGGCCTTCTGGTACCATTTCTAAAAGATTCGATCAGCGCATCAGGGAAGTCAGGCGGAGTGCCTTCCAGGGCCCTTCTATCGTTGAGCACATTCGTATACCCAAAGACATCAGCCGATTTTGTTTTCATTGTGGGGGATTGATAAGAATGCGTGGTCGTAAAATCAAACGAGGGTTTACCGCTTTTTCCCCGCTTGGTGGTCACGAGTATAACGCCCCCTGCTGACTGCGCCCCATAAACAGCAGCAGATGCATCTTTCAGTACTGAAATGGACTCAATATCATTGGGGTCCAGCCTGTTTAACCCGTCCGGGTCGGCATTGGCTACACCATCAATAACTATTAATGCCGAACTGTTCCGGTAAGTGTTGGGACCTCTTACTAAAATCTGGGCATCATCAAAACCCGGCGCAGCGCTTCTTTGGTTAACAAATAATCCGGCCAGCCTTCCAGATAAGGAATTAGACAGGGAGGCCGAAGTGGATTTTTTAACCTCCGCTCCCGATACCTGCACAACGGCATTGGTCAGCTCCTTCTTTTTCTGGGTGCCATATCCCACTACCACTACATCTTCAAGATTATTTGAAAGCAGCTCCATTTTCACATGAATGGAAGCCGATGAACCTGCCTTTACCTCCTTATCCAGAAAGCCCACATAAGAAAATAAAATTATACTGTTTGCATCTTTTGCAATGATGGAGTACTTACCTTCCTTATCGGAAACAACCACGTTATTAGTACCTTTCTCAGACACGCTTACTCCTTCCAAAGGCTCACCGTGATCACCCGTTATTTGCCCCTTGACAACCCGGTCATATAAGCGGCTGTTTTTCTGTTTATGGGAAATACTATGTACCGCGCCGGAAGGGGGTTTTTCATCTTTTGCGAACAGGGTCGTACACAAAAAACTTTGCAACGTAATCAGGCAAAGTGTGTATTTGGCTTTCCGCCTTATAGCAAGCAGTCGTTTTGATTTCATAACCGTGATTTGTTGTTTTTTAAATTGTAAAACCGTTTCAATAGGTTAAGGTAATGGCAACTAAATGATGTTATTGCAATGGATACCGCATCTGAAAGTCCACCGCGCTTTGTTTACTGTTATTACATATATTTGTATACACGTACATACATTTCAAATGTAACTGAAATATAATTGTCACCAAATTTTTTTTTAAGAAAGGGAATACGGCTTTACATACTTATAAACGATTCGCATATGAAATTCTCCCGGTTCATTACAATCCTATTGCTAAATTGGCTGATTGTTGCCTCGTGCAAGCAGAAGCACCAGTTATTTCAACCAATCTCTTCAAATCATTCCGGAATCACCTTCAACAACAAAATAGTTGAAAGTGATTCGCTCAATCCCATTGACGTAACCAATATTTATAACGGTGGCGGTATTGGCATAGGTGACTTTAACAACGACGGTTTGCAGGATGTTTATTTCACCGGTAATATGGTGTCTTCTAAATTGTATTTAAACAAGGGGAGATTACAGTTTGAAGATATAACCAATACTGCCGGAGTAAACGGAAACGGCAGGTGGTGCAAAGGCGTTGCCGTTATTGATATCAATAATGATGGGTGGATGGATATGTATGTATGCGCCTCGATGAATAAAGATCCCTTAAAGAGAAAAAACCTTTTATACATCAATAAGGGACTAAATAACGAGGAACTGCCTTTGTTTAAAGAGGAGGCTGCCGCCTATGGGCTTGATGACATTACACATTCTACCATGGCCAACTTTTTTGATTATGACAACGATGGCGACCTTGATGTTTATATAGTGGTAAACGAGATTCTTCCCCGTGTTAACCCTTCTGTTTTTAAACCTAAAATTACAGATGGCAGTTTCCCCAGTACCGGACGACTTTATCGAAACGATATGAACAGTTCGCTGAAGCATCCTGTATTTACAGATGTCACCAACGAAGCTGGAGTTACCATTGAAGGTTATGGGCACGGCGCAACTATTGCCGACATTAATATAGATGGATGGAAAGATATTTTTGTAACCAACGATTTTATAGCGAACGATCTTTTATATATCAATAATCACAACGGAACATTTACAGACAAGGCAAGCACCTATTTTAAACATACATCTGCCAACGGAATGGGCCAGGATGTAATAGATATCAACAACGACGGCTTGTCTGATATTGTTGAACTGGATATGAACCCCGAAGATAATTATCGGAAGAAAATGATGTTAGGTGCAAACAGTTACCAAACATTTCAGCTCAATGATTTTTTTAAATATCAATACCAATATGTCAGAAACTCCTTACAGGTTAATGAAGGGCCAAGACTTAATTTCAACGACTCAATTGGCGACCCTGTTTTCAGCGATATAGGTTATTTTTCAGGAATAGCGGAAACAGACTGGAGCTGGTGCCCCTTAGTAGCAGATTTTGATAACGACGGTTTGCGTGACCTGGTTGTAACAAATGGTTTTCCAAAGGATGTAACGGATCGTGACTTTATTGCTTACCGCCAGGAATCTGCCCCCATCACTCCACAGACGAATACCCTGGCACAAATACCCGAGGTTAAACTGCACAACTACGCATTTCGCAATAATGGTAATTGCAGCTTCTCCAACGTATCGCTTGACTGGGGTTTAAGCAATCCTACTTTTTCAAACGGGGCTGCTTATGCCGACCTGGATAATGATGGCGACCTGGACATGGTTATCAACAATATCAATGATGAGGCCTCTGTTTATGAAAACAGTATGATGGATGCAAAGCCCAGCAACAAACATTATTTGTCCGTGCAATTATCAGGTGATCCGCTGAACAAAAATGGCATCGGTGCCTGGATAGAAATTTATTATGGAAACCAACAACAGGTATATGAGCAAACCCCCTATCGCGGATACTTGTCCAGCATCCAACTCAATCCTCACTTTGGACTTGGGGAAATTTCAACAATTGATTCCCTGGTTATAAAATGGCCGGATGGAAGTAAACAGGTCGTAAAAAATATATTACCTGATCAAACAATAAAAATTAATAAAAAAGATGCACAGGAGCGTTTCGATTGGTCGCTTCCGGCATTAGCGCAACACAACTTGTTCAGTGAAGTTACCAATTCACTGGGCATTCAGTACAAACATTCCCAGACAGATTATATTGATTTCAATATTCAAAAATTATTGCCCCACAAGTTTTCAGAATACGGGCCTTCACTCGCAGCGGGAGATTTGAACGGCGATGGATTGGACGATGTCATCGTTGGCGGTAATTCTTCATTAGGCGCAGCTGTTTTATTACAACAGGATAACGGCGCATTTCTGCAAAAAACGATCGTGCAGCCTGTTGAAAACAGCAATGTACAGTTCCAGCATATGGGAACGATTTTGTTTGATGCCGACGGAGATGGAGACCTTGACCTCTATTTAGCGCATGGTGGTTATGAAAGTAAACCCAACACCATTGCTTACCAGGACCAGTTTTTTATCAACGATGGTAAGGGAAATTTCAAAATCGATTCATTGGCGCTGCCCCGGAATTTTACCAGCAAATCATGCGCAAGAGCTATGGATTACGATAAGGATGGCGACCTCGATTTGTTTGTTGCCGGACGGGTAGATCCATGGCATTATCCCAAACCCGTATCAAGTTATATTTACCGCAATGATTCAAGGAACGGGCAAATAAAATTTGTGGATATCACGAGCGAGGTTGCCAAAGAATTAAATAATATAGGCTTGGTATGCGATGCTCTCTGTACAGATTTTGATAATGACGGATGGCCCGACATTGTGCTGGCAGGCGAATGGATGCCGCTTACGTTTTTAAAAAATGAAAAAGGCATATTCAAAAACGTAACAAACAAAACGGGGCTATCCGATCAAATTGGCTGGTGGAACAGTTTATCCGCTGGCGATTTTGATAACGATGGCGATATTGATTTTATAACAGGGAATCTTGGACACAATTCATTTTACAAAGCAACCCAACAATATCCTGCAGCTGTTTATGCCAAAGACTTCGACAAGAATGGAAGCTACGATGCAATTCCCGCTTTATATCTTCCGGCAAGCCAAAACGATACTGCCAGGAAAGAATTTCCCGGTCCTGGCCGGGATGATATGGTAAAACAAATCATCGGGATGCGGTCTAAATTTCAAAACTATAAATCATACGCCACTGCTACCATGGATCAATTGTTCACACAAGAGCAATCTGAAGGAGTATTGAAATTAACAGCAACCAATTTCAATTCTTCGTTCATCCGAAATGACGGAAACGGGAAATTCTCCATAATGCCTCTGCCGTTTAAAGCGCAACTATCCGCCCTGAATGGAATGGTGGTTGATGATTTTGACGGAGATGGCAACCTCGATGTAGTGATCAACACAAACGACTATGGCACCGATGTATCAGTAGGCCGTTACGATGCCCTAAATGGATTGATGCTGAAAGGAGATGGCAAAGGAAATTTTGTCCCTCAATCCATTCTTAAAAGCGGCATCTTCATTCCCGGCAATGGAAAGGCATTGATAAAATTGATAAGCAAAAATGATAAATACCTGCTGGCAGCAACACAACACCGTGGGCCGTTATCAATATTTGAATTGAAAAAAGAAGGCAAGCATATACCCTTGCAACCAGCTGATATAACTGTAGACATTTCATTTAAAAATGGTAAAAAACAAAGACAGGAATTCTACTATGGATCTTCCTTCCTCTCACAATCGGCAAGATTCCTGCGTGTTGGCAATACTATGAAATCGGTAGTAATTACAGACAGTAAGGGAAAAACAAGAACATTAACTTTTTAACCGATAAATAGAGAAGGAAAACTCTATAATACCAAACCTGCTAAAACAAAAAACAGATGAGAAAGAAAATTGCGGGCCTCTGTTTGATGACCGGCTTTATTATTTTATTTAGTAGCTGTAGTCAGAAAAAAACAAGTGCGAATATACCGGATGCAGAGATCTTACATCAAAACCAGGACCTGCTTACCGAGGTGATTATTTATGATGTATTTACCCCGCCTGTGGCTGCCCGGCTTTATGTATATACTTCGTTAGCTTCTTATGAAGCCATCCGGTTTAGTAAAGATGGTGCTGCCTCCATCGCTGAGCAACTGCATGGTTTTGCAAAAATGCCTGAGCCCGAAAAAGGAAAATCTTATAATTACACACTGGCTGCCTCCAAAGCGTTTTTCACAGTAACCCGCAACATCAAGGTTTTTTCTGTTGATTCCCTGAAAGCACATGAAGATTTTGTGTATAACACTTTTAAAGAAAAAATAGACGATACAACCTATCAGCGATCCATTGCATTTGGAGATAGCGTTGCTAAAGTAATACTGGCAAGGGCTAAGGTAGATGGATATTTACAATCAAGAGGTAAGCCTAAATACCTGGGTAGTGGGGAACCCGGAAAATGGAGACCAACACCACCTGATTACTTAGACGGTGTAGAGTGGTGCTGGAATACAATGAAACCGATGGTATTGGATTCTGCTGCACAATTTATACCGCCAGGGTCGCCCCAGTTTAGTAAGGATACTAATAGTATATTTTATAGAAATGCGAAAGAAGTTTTTACTATAAGTAAAAATTTAACCGAAGAGCAAAAAACAATTGCCCGGTACTGGGATGACAACCCTTTTGTAATTGAGCATTCAGGCCATCTGATGTTTGGCACTAAAAAGATAACGCCAGGCGGTCATTGGATGGGTATTGCAGCTATTGCAGCAAAGCATACAAAGGCCGATCCTGTAAAAACTGCGCAGGGCTATGCAATGACGGCACTAGCCTTATATGATGCGTTTATTGCTTGTTGGGATGAAAAATACAGGAGCAGCGTTGTTCGGCCGGTTACCGTTATTAATGAGTGGATGGACAAGGATTTTTCACCATTTTTACAAACACCCCCATTTCCTGAGTATCCCAGTGGTCATAGTGGTATTACTGCATCTGCTTCTACTGTGTTAGCACATATTTATGGAGATAATTTTTCTTTTCAGGACACAAGTGATCTTAGATATATTGGAATGCAACGCCATTTTAATTCATTTCAGGAGGCTGCAGCCGAAGCATCGATTAGCCGTGTATATGGGGGCATTCATTATCGCACCAGTGCTGATGCAGGAGCAGCACAAGGTAAAAAAGTGGCTGGGCTTATTATTGATAAAATATTGAAAAAATAATATTAGCCGTCATTCCTTACAAACAATTTTGAGTTAAAGTCAACAGAAATAGCTCAGCTTTATAAAGATAGATGGGAAATCGAATTGCTTTTTTAATGGATTAAACCGCATCTGAAAATAAAGTCCTTTGGGGCAGATCAGAAAATGCGGTGAAGATTCAAATTTGGATTGCCATCTCAGTTTACGTTCTGGTAACAATTGCCAAAAAGAAGTATTACCTAAAGTAATCTTTTTATGAAATTCTTCAAGTAGTCAGCATATGCATCTTTGACCAGACTGCTTATACTCAACTATGTGATATCCAATAATCAAATTGCGAAGTGTTAACGCTGTATTCACTTGCCTTTGAACTTTATCCAGAAAAAATGAATTAGTCTGTTGAATATTTGTTGCCAGGTATTCAAGATTGTTTTCGGAAGGAATATGTTCTATTACTTTCATCTTTATATATTTAAAATGAACATGTTTTTATTATAAAACATTGGTTATAACGGCGCCCCAGTTTTTGCTTCAATAAAATTATATCAGCACTAACTTTTAAATCCAAAATTTTAGCATAATGCTGTGTTGGTTTTATTGATGAATGCCCAAGCATTTTGGAAACAGATTCTATTGGTACGCCATTTCTCAGTGTAACTGTTGTTGCGAATGTATGCCGGGCCATATGCGAAATCAATGTCTTTTCTATCCCGCATATTTCCGCTATCTCTTTTATGGGCCAAATCAGCCACCTTTAACTTCAATTTATTTTCATTATAGTGGAGCGTATTGCTGATGTTGATGTTGTTTTTATTACTGCAACCATTGATCATTTATTTGATGGATTTTTAATTTGATTTCATCTACTTTTTTTAGCAATATTTTTCTTGCAGATTCATTGAGTAAAAGCCAGGTTTTTATTTCATCAAAATGTTGTAAACCATGAAGCCTTTTTACCACCTAATTATAATTATTGCCAATTGCATTGAGTTAATTTTTTAATGCAATCAATACTGACATATAGTCATCCAGGGATTGGTTCTATGGTAAACAAAAATGGGTTTACCCATGAGTTTCTTACAAACATACTCTTAGTTTTCGACAGGTCGAGTGAGAACATTCATTAGCTATTACTTGCATTTAATCCGGCGTAAGCCTTACCCGGAGAAGCTTTGACCGGTTTGTTTTTTTTCTTTCATCACATAATCTTTAAAAGGGTTATGAATAAGTTTTGTATTGGTTTTTTCTTTTCGGCGCACGACTCCGGAGTGTGCGGTGATTTTCCGTTGTATTACAACGGGACATTTTACAGATAGCGGCAAAGCAGGCTATCTTTGGGCCCGACCTTTTTTAGAGGAACCCTCTTAGAATGAACTTCGACCTGAACTGTTAAAGCATAATAGCCAAATTAGAAATAAGAACTCAATGAATACAAAGAATTTTGATGCGATTATTTTCGGCGTATTTTGAATAAATATTATCTAAAGTCCTTTGACGCTGATTAATTATATTGCTAGTCCCATCCAGTTTGTGAAAAAAGTCACTGGCACTGCATTGGTGGTAACGAATTCCAAAGTTAATGAGATTGCCATATTTTCCATCTCCAAAATTGAACTGCCGTTGAGGCTTCGGTTAACTTTAAAGCAAGAAGATTTTTCATCTCGTAAAGGAGATTTATAGCAGTAATAAAATTCATTGATTTTTAGGGGCTGCTGGCCTATGCTCGAAAGGTAGTCTACCAGGTCAATTTCCTTAGCTTCTTTAATAGTCATACATCTCAATTTCTCGAGGGTAAATAATTGGATTAACTATATAAAAGTATAAACAACCGATAGTACGGAAATGACCCTTTCATTTTTTGAATGGGTCATTTGTGAAAAAGATAACTATCTAAGTTCTCCAAGACATTACGTGTTAATGCAACAAGCTTTATCAACGAATTAAAAACGAGAACCGGCACCAGAACGTGTATGCCCTACAGTAATAATCATATCAATCAATACAGCTAAGCTTTGAGGCTTTTTAAGCGTTATATCAGGGAAACAGGAAAATCTGATTTAAATGTGAGTATTGCGAGGATGAAGCAAACCCGACCCAGGGCGGGCTGGCTCTCCAAAGAGGAAATAAACCGCATTTACGAGGCAACATGGGATACTATTTAGGTATCCGCGACCAGGCGATGCTGGCCGTCTACTATGGCTACGGGCTGAGGTTAATTGAAGGGACAAGCCTGGAATTAAATGACCTGCGCACATGCAGCAGGCTGCTTCATGTAAGAAAGGGCAAGCATTATACTGAAAGTCTGGTGACTATTGCCGGAAAGAATTACGAAGAACTAAAATTTCAGTTCAAAAGCAACGTGATTACCCAGTGGTTAAAGCAAAACAATTTGCGGCAGGTACAATACATGGCCGGTCATAATTATATCAGCTCAACTCAGCGTTACCAGCCCAGTAATATTGATGAACTTCAACGTGAGGTGCAGCAGCACCATCCGATGAAGTAAGAGCTATTTTAAGCTTTGGGTTTTAAAAAGTAAATTTGTAAAAATATGATTATATGTCAGCGCCTTTAATAGATAGTGAGTTAAATAGATATTGGTCATTACTTACGCTGGTTCAGAAAGAGTCCATTTTAAGTGTGATAAAATCTTTTGTTGAACCGGATGAAAGGGTCAGCATGGAGCAGTACAATAAAGAAATAGACCAGGCAGTAGCCAGGGTTGAATCCGGAGAATTTTATACACATGAAGAGGTGGAAAGGATATCAAAAGAATGGTAATGAAGCGAAAGATTAGTTGGGACAAGCAGGCTGCCGTTTATTTTGGCAGGGCTATTGGTTACATCCGCAAAGAATCCCCCCAAAATGCCGATAAGGTAAAGCAGGAAATACTTCAAAAGATCAGTGAATTATCCGGGTCGCCGGAGATACACCCTGCTGATAAATACAAACAGGACAATGATGGCAGTTACCGCTACTTTGAGTTGTATCATCACCGGTTCAGTTACCTGGTGAAAGAGCAGGAAATTATTATAACCAGGGTCAGGCATACCAGCCAGGAACCACAACAATATTAATTCAACCGAACACTCCTTCTTCTCCTTTCATGATCGACAGAACAGCTCCAGACAAATAGTCTCCTTATAATCGATACAATAACTAACATAAGCAGGGCATAAGATCCGGGATTTTTTTTTCAATTGAATAGAAAAATCGTAAGCCTACCTTTACGGCCTGTAATGGAGTTAAACATATACGCCTTGTACGCATCCATAGCTATTTCGACCGTTCTTACCGTTCCACTTGGGGACTTAAACTCTGGAGCTGCTGATTAAGTCAGCAGCTCCGTAATTAATAAGTTTTTATAATATCTCGGGAATTTTTATCTTTATTAAGGATAAACGATCATAAACGATTTACTGTAATTACGCAGTGCGTCATTCGTGGAGTACGCTAGTGAGTCACAATATAATTTATTGATTACGAAAGGGTTTCAAACAAAGTTCGACTCCCTCCAGCTCCACAGAATAGGGTATCAAAAAGCACTAAAAGCCTTTAAATCGTTGATTTAAAGGCTTTTTTTGTTTGGGTTACTACCCAATTTTGTTTTCGCTTCTTTATTATTTTACTTTTCTTACGCATACATAGTGATTGCTATTAACCTTAGCAGATACCTCAACAGCACCATTGTAAATATAAATGGTTTGAGCTTGTGTTCCAGCCGCTTCTGTACTGGTCCAGTAGGTATTTTTTTCTGGGAGAAGAACTAGTTTGTTATTGTTATAA
>JBDSBP010000104.1:0-2571 GCA_039921525.1 Chitinophagaceae bacterium
TAATCTTGCCAAAGAATTTGAAAACTTTCGAATTGGTGTTGCTGTTGCTGATAAACCGACAGGTCCATTTATTGACCTATATTCCAAACCAATTTTCGATCCCGGATACCCTATCATTGATGCGAACGTATTGTTCGATAAGGATGGAAAGTTATACCTGTATTATTCGCGTTGCGCTTACAAACACCCGGTGAAAAGCGAGGTGGCAGATTGGGCACAGAGCAAAGGATGGTTTAAAGAGATTGAAGAAAGCTGGGTTTATGGAGTGGAGCTGAAAACAGATTTCAGCGGTGTAATTGGCGAGCCTGTGTTATTATTACGTCCGCCTGTAAAAATGAAAGATGAGCAGGCCGAATGGGAAAGCCGCTCTGTAACATCACAAGAAGTAAATCGCAGGTGGACAGAAGGTTCCGTAACATTCAGAAAAGGAGATACTTATTATATAATGTATTCGGCAAATTACTTTGGCGGTAAAAATTATGCGGTGGGTTACGCCACTGCTAAAAGTCCGCTAGGACCATTTGAAAAATCTAAAAACAACCCGGTACTTGAAAAAAATGCAGACAAAGGGGGAATAGTTATTGGTACCGGACACAATAGCATTATTTACTCCCCCGATGGCAAAGAAATGTTTTGCATTTATCATGGCAGAACTACAGTTACGGGAGATGACCGTGTAGTATTTATTGACCGGATGAAAATCCTGGAAGATGGACGACTTGTGGTTGACGGCCCTACTACTGAGCCACAACCCTTACCATCAGGAATACCAAATAAATAACGCTCGTTTTTGTAGGGCGTTTTCATAAACCAGTGCTTTTTCTTTACTGCATTACTAAGATTTCCACACTGAAAAGGATTATATTTAGATGTAGCATTGATAAACATGACTAAAAATTCCTTACCAAAAAAGCTCTTAAAACCTATTCCAAGCAACCGCCTGATAGCGGGGCTAATTTTCGTTTTTACCTCTTTTTTTTTCGCTTCCGTTAATAAAGAAAAATTGCAGCAGAACGAAAAATGGTCGCAAAAGATGGTTGAATCGCATGGATTAAAAGATTTTTATACTAACAGGGAGCTACATGCGCAGATTTCTAATACCGGCTGGGACTATGTTACCGGATTAATCGCTATTTCAATACTGAAAGCCTGGGAACAATACCCCGATAAAACGCAATATTATGCCGCAGTGAAAGCTTTTGCGGATAGGAATATTAATGCGGATGGCACCATGATCACGCGATCCTCCGGTGAATCAGCACTAGGCGCAAGTAACATTGACGATCTTGCCGCAGGAAGAATATTCTTTACATTATATAAGCAGGAACTGAAAATTGGTGACAGCAAAGATGTACAGCGTTATAAAAATGCAGCGACCCTTATCCGCAATAAATTAAAAAACGAACATTCACGGATAAAGGAAGGTTTGCCTGGTGCAGGAGGATTTTATCACAAAGCTGTTTACCCTTCACAAATGTGGCTCGACGGGCTTTATATGGGAGCTCCCGTATATGCACAATGGCAGGCTGTATTTGGAGTTACAGATGCAAAGGACAACCAGCAGAGCTGGTCAGATATTGCTAATCAATTTAAGATCCTTCATAAGTACACTTACAATGCCGACAAACAATTGAATTATCATGCATGGTCAGCTACACCAAATGATGCTAATTCTTTCTGGGCAAATAAATCCGAACCATATCCAGGCTGCAGTAAAGAGTTTTGGGGACGTGGTATGGGTTGGTATTTTGCGGCCCTGGTTGATGTGTTGGAAATAATGCCAAAGAACCATCCTGATTATGCAGTTATACGCTCCAATTATAACCAGGTAGCCGCAGGACTGAAAAGATGGCAGGATAAAAGATCGGGTGTGTGGTACCAGTTGTTACAATATGATTCAACCATGAAGGGAGACGGTAAGGGTGACATAGTGAATGGTAAAACATATAATGTCGGTACTGCATTCAATTACCTGGAGGCATCCTGTTCTTCTATCTTTACCTATTCTTTTCTTAAAGGTATCCGGCTGGGATTGCTGGATAAAGAAATGTATACGTCAACTGCAGAAAAAGCTTACCTGGGATTATTAAAAACCTTTATAAGGAAACAAGATGCGGGGGTAGACATTATCCAATCGTGCGCATCTGCCGGACTTGGCCCGGCCAGTAATCCATCCCGTACCGGCACCGTTAATTATTATTTATGTGGCCCGGATGTTACTGTTGTAAAAAACGAAGGAAAAGCAACTGGCACTTTTATCCTTGCCTCGGTAGAGTATGAAGATTATATCCGTTCAAAATAAAATTATTTTGCGACTGTTTAGGCTATCAGCTATCAGCCATCAGCTATCAGCAGGTCAATCTGTTAAATGTTTCCTGCCGATAACCTATAGCTGAATGCTGATAGCCAAGTTTCAAATTATATTTAACTCAGCACTAATAAGAAATGGATGTTGCAATACCTGATGCCAGCAATTCATTTTTTATCAGTGCATAGTTCCCAGGTATTTCACCCGTCATAAAATGGTAAACGAGATTATCTTTGTTATACCCTGTCTCACGGTCACGGGCA
>JBDSBP010000105.1:0-4808 GCA_039921525.1 Chitinophagaceae bacterium
CGTCAGGATTCAAACCTGAGTTAAAGAGTGGCGCCCCGCCTGCGTTTTAAAGAGCTTATTTGGTTCAGTTCACCGGTTAGTTCACCTGGGTGTTTTTTAAAGTTAGGAATTTTATATTATTATTCCTTGCATTAATAACAATGATGATTTTTCTGTTTGGGAGTCGACTGTAGGGGCAGGGCTTGCCCCTGCCCTGGTTGCGGGCCAGATAACTTTACAATTGGAAGCGCCTCCATCACCAATTTAATACCTTCTAGAATTTGTAATTCGTTCATTTTTATTTAAAAAATTATCAAGGCTTTTCAATTTGCGGAACCTATATCACCGTTTAAATAACTTGAACATACAAAAGACTGAAGGGAATTGACCAAAAGTCAAAAAGCGGGTTCGACCTGTGAGGTCTTCAAGACCTCACAGGTCTTAAATTAAGACGCCTGCCCATATTTCAGCCCGTGGTGTCTTGAATGAATACTATACTCCTCATTCAGACCTTTGAGGTCTTGAAGACCTCACATGTCGAACCCGCTATTGAAGAAGTGATATAGCAGAAATTAAAATTTGGAGAAATGGTAGTAGTATTACTACCTTTGATTTTAAGTCGTTTGATTGTAAACTGTTCGATGTATCAAATAATCAGTACATCCAATGAAGAGTTCAGAATTTCACCGGCTGGTCAAAAAGAACGGTTGGCAATACATAAAGTCGGAAGGCAGCCACTACATTTATGAGAAAAACGGGCAGCGGTATCCCGTTCCTTTTCATGGCACAAAAGAACTTGGAAAGGGGTTGGAAAAGAAGATGAGAAAAGAAATGGGAATTAAATGATTATCACTTAAAACGGTTGAATTATTTTTATTCGATCTGTTTAATAGAAATAACTAAGGAGTTAACAAACAATGAATACACAAAGCAAACCAAATCAAATTAAAAAAGCAATAATAAAAAGAAAGAAAATAAAAATTCTCATTGAGCGAAGCAATGATTCATATAGTTCCTATGCTGAAAATGTTCCTGGCATATATGGCCAGGGTGATACGGTTGAAAAAGCTAAGCAGTCAGCTTTAAAAGGAATTGATTTACTGAAAAAGTATAATAAGGATGAAAATATTCCTGCGTTATTAAAAGGAGATTATGAAATAGTTTACAAGTTCGATACAGAAAGCTTCTTAAATTTCTATAAAAAAATTTTTACCAATGCTGCTTTGGAGCGTATGACCGGTATAAATCAAAAGCAATTTCAACATTATGCATCCGGCTTAAAAAAACCTCGCCCGGCGCAGGTAAAAAAGATTGAAACGGCAATGCATAGTTTGGCTAAGGAATTGATGGCTGTTGAGTTATAATGTCAGCAGCATGCATTTCAAATAGCTTGTTTGGTTCAGTTCACCGTTTAGTTCACCGGGTGTTTTATAAAATTGGGGAATTTTGCAGGTGTAGTGAATAGCTGGGAAAATGAGTTTGAAAATTATTTAGGTTCTCCTAATGACTAAGTGAATTTTGTTACTTTGTGATCATGGCAAAGACTTCACTTAAAACGGGCACAAGGAAGACGACAATCACTCGTATTGCAGTCAGAGAAGTTGTAAAAGGATTTTCCGTTTCAGCATTATCGTGTTCTGAGAAATCGCAAATGGCATCGGGTTCCAAGAAAAAATAGGGTTATTTGATGGTTCCGGGATCATGCATGAAGTGGAGAAATAAATACACCCGTCATTAATACCAGCAATCACCATTTTTGCACCAAGAAAATCCTGCATGTTTATCCTGGGGGATCACGATTTTGCGTTTAAGTCAACTTCAAAATAATATTTGACTATATTTTGTGACATAGAATTTATAAAATTGGGTCTATTTTATAACATATATTCATATAAAATGGCCTATAGGTTCAGCGTTGGCGCTGATGGAATTCGTTTGTGCGCATTTTGTTTTTGGGTTCATACATTATAATCCAATCAAAATAATTCTCCAATGAAAACGGTTTTAAATGTAACATACAGGGAAAGTAGTGGTAAGGGCTGAAGATACTTTGGCTTCAAATAAAATATTAAATTGTAACTAGTAAGGTGTCATTTTCAATGGCTTGGAGCAGCAGCGAAATCTAGTAGTGAAACGGAATGTTGTGTATTCAAACCTATTAAAGAGGAACGATAGATAACTATTCGGCCATCGTGGCACAAAAGGAAATATATTTTCAAGACTTCGCTTGTATTATTCCAATTTGTACCTTAATATTATGGGGATTACTGTAATAGATAAATTAACAAAGCCCAAATAATTTGTCTATTTATAATGCATACAGTTTTTTTTGGCCGCTAATTTAAAAATGTGCTGAAATTTTACTACTCCCTTCTGCTTAAAACTATGAGCAATTTTAGGCTTTATAAACAAAGATGGGTGTATGTATGTGTGTATTGCATTCCTGGCGTTTTCATAGCAATAGCTTTTATACTTTAAAACGATATCTCATGAACAATTACAATTATAAACTTGAACATGTGTTCTCTTTTGGGGTTGCTTTAGGAAATCCCCCTGAAGTTATTGGACCTGCACCTGAAGGTATTCGGGTAAACTTTTATTCGCTTGGAGGTGAGATAACCGGGCCGCGACTGCAAGGAAAGTGTAGGCCTGTTGGTGGCGACTGGCTGACACTTCGCACCGATGGCATCGGTATACTTGATGTTCGAACAACGCTCGAAACCCATGATGGTGCGCTGATTTTAGTCACTTATCAAGGTGTTACAGATTTAGGAATAGACGGTTACAAAAACTTTTTAGAGGGAAACCTTCCACCGCGACTAACCCTACATATTACACCCCGCTGCCAAACGGCGCATCCTGACTACCAATGGCTTAACCGGATACAATGTCTGGGAATAGGAGAAGTAAACATGACGAATTTGTATGTAAGCTATGATGTATATGCTGTGAAGTAATCTATCTGGAAATATTTCCGCTTTAACGCGAACTTGTTTTAATTCGAAGCACGAACACCCTTCAAAGATGGTTGTGTAAATAAGTGGCCTAACAAATATATTTCAATTTTTTGTTCGTTATTCGGATTCAACCTTGAATGAATTGAAGAATATGGGAATTCCAGCTTCTTTCTTTTTTGGACAGCACTAATGCTTCAGTCAAATTTGTTATTGCTCACAATAGTTTATATATTTTTATTCAACCATTAAAGACGTTGCGCATCCTATCAGAACCAGTGTTTGTTTGGAACCATCGTTCAAAGTGTGTGATTAAAACATGCATGAAATTTCCTTCAAATAGCCGTGATTCAAAGTCCCACCAAATGCTCGAAAATAAATTCTAAGTTAAATGCCAGCGCCTATTATTTTCAGTTTTCAAGCCAAGATTGCTGTCAAAAAGTCCCAAGACACCCTTGCCTGTTGATACGATGAATAGTCTAAGAGGATTCATTATCGCAATTTCATTGTGATTGTTTCGGTGGTTAAATTTGCCAGTAGCGTTACTTGCAGAAGTTTTCGTTGGTTTGACTTTATTTTTGAATTCGCATCTGAAATTGGTGCTATCCAAAATTTCGTGGATGGTTTTCCGGATTTGCTGCGCACGACTCCGGAGTGCGCGGATGAATTCCATTGTGTGATACAATGGTACATCTGGCAGATAGCGGCGGAGCAGGCTATCTCTTTGGTCTAACTTTTTTTAAGAGGAACATTCATGGAAGTAACCTCGACCTGAATGTCTTAAGAATAAATCGCCAAATCATACTGCAACTATTTATTTTCTGAAATCTCTGGTGATCTAGCTTCATCAATGTTTTTTACAGTTGGCAAAAAGTCGGAAATACTAGGTGTTTTTGGGAATAGATTTATTATCTCTTTTGAGTTAGATAAAGCAGGTTGAATAATCGCACCTTCTGCCATAAGGGCGCTAAGAGAATTTACGGATACCATTATGCGAGACAGTCTTTCTGGTTCTGGGTTTTTAAAAAATTCTTTATCTAATTCTTTTATTGCTGTCTGGACCAAATGATCCAAAATAAGAGAGTGAGCAGCCTGAAGCTCTTTCTTTTTTTCGATTTCAATTTTATTCGATTCTGAGGTTTGTCGATTAAATACATATCTCCAATACTCAGTATGAATAAGTAACGCTATTTTTGCGATCCCAGCCACAACTCCTACAGCAGAGGCATTTCCCAATAGTACCTCCCACCATACACTTCCGTTTTCTACGCTCTTTATTTCTATTATGCCGTCTATTTCCTTTTCAAAGATTAATTGTCCAATTATTAATTGAAATTGATGTGCATACTTGGCAACATGTGAAAAATCCTTAACTATTGGGAATTTAATATAAATTGAATTTGGCTCGGGCCTTTCGGTCAATAGCAAATTTATAATTTTTAACACGTCTTCCATAGATTGACGCAAGCGGTAAATGTCGCTCTCGATTTGTTTTGATTCTTCAGCAGTCTCCAGTCGAATTTGGTCTGCAGTTGTTTTAAAAATAGCACTACTAAAAAAATTATCAATCCTATCATTGAAAATCTCTAATTGCCTTGCGTTGGATATCCTTCCCTTAAAGCGTTCAGATTAGCAAGTCTAGTAAAATTCTGCCCGTTAACAGTATCCGTAGACGATTCATATGTGATTTTTGGTAGACTTCCTTCTATGACAGATTGAATTTCCCGAAGCTTCATCGTTGAATATTTAATTAAAAACTTAAAATACGTATTTTCAATGTAACCCAATAAAGTTAATTAAGTAGATGATATTCAATCTAAGTGACTTTGAATTACACAAAATAGCACATATGCAACGCTGTGTAAGAGATCAAAC
>JBDSBP010000106.1:0-3506 GCA_039921525.1 Chitinophagaceae bacterium
ATTCAATAGGGCGGACCTGGGATGATCGCCCTCGTGTGCGAGCCTTCGGGACTTCAGTTACCCAGGTTGGTGAAAACTTCCTTTGTACTCATCCTGACGGCATTTTCAGATCATCAGACAAGGGAAAGACATGGAAACTGTTACTTCCTGCTGTAGAAAAAAAGGTCTTCAATTTATTTGTTTCAGGCAACGTGATCTATGCTATACCCAGCAAGGGTGGATGTTGAAAAATTCCAAACTCAACAAAAATTTTTAGGTTTTTGAAATTCTTAAAAAATAAAAACGATAAAATGATAAAATACTTTCCCGTCTATATTTTGTTCTTAATGCTTGTTTTTCTCACCTGTGGAGGACAGAACAAACCAAACCTCCCAAAAGATAATATTAAGTCCGAAACCAAAGACACACTCACTTCTTACGTTTGGGATATCAAGCAAGATAGAAATGGGAACATTTGGTTTGCAGCAAGTGATGGTGTTTTTCGATACGATGGAAAATCGTTTATTAAAATAACAGGCCAACTGATCTCAGAGCCTTTTTTTTCTGTTTTAGAAGATAGAAAGGGAAATTTTTGGTTCGGCACGTATGGCTCAGGTGTTTATTATTACGATGGGAAATCCTTTCAAAATTTTACTACAAGAGAGGGACTTGTCAATAATTCGGTTATGCCTATTTATGAAGATAACGCCGGCATTATTTGGCTTGGCACTGGAGGTGGAGTAAGCCGTTATGATGGTAAATCGTTTCGAAATTTTACAACCTCGGATGGACTGACCAATAATGATGTTCATGCTATAGTTCAAGACAAAACAGGGAAAATTTGGTTTGGAACGCGGGGTGATATCACCATTTATGATGGAAAAACATTCACCACTCTCACCGATAAAGACGGCAAAACTTTCAGGAACGTATGGTCAATAATCAAAGATAAAAAAGGCAATATCTGGTTCGGTGCCAATGGTCTTTGGCGCTATGACGGCAATACCTTTACCCAAATTGATCAGACGGGTGCTGGTGTTATAATCGAAGATGAAAAAGGAAACGTCTTGACTAGTATAGGAGGCTCCATTTTCCGTTATGATGAACAGTCATTGTCTGATAAAAATCCACATGTAACAGTAATAAAGACAAAATATGAAGGGCGTAGAAATCTGCCTTTTGGGATGTTAGGGGCTAATGATGGAAGTATTTGGATTGGATCTGACCGTTATAGTTATGATGGAAAGACCCTCACGGACTTTAAAAGTAAAGATGGTCAGAAATAATTTGTATTTAAAAAGACCCGAACCGTTAGCGACAAGTCAGGGACAAAAATCTAACGATCTAACTTTCAAAATAAAAATTATGAAAAAAACAGCAACTGTTTTAATATCACTGCTCCTAATACTTTTGGTATCTTCTTCAACCTTTGCTCAACTAACGTCTCAAAAAATTGATTTATTAATAGAAAATGCCCTGGTAAAGTTGAAGGTAGCTGGCGCATCTGTAGCCTTTGTTAAAGATGGTAAAGTAATTCATCGAAAAGGATATGGGCTTACGTCACTAACGTAACCACCATACATCAGGTTTATATATGGTACGTCTGAATTATAAAAGAAGGTACAGTAAGGAGTGTTAAAATTATATTGTGTAATAACAATATCGAATTCCTAAATT
Source organism: Chitinophagaceae bacterium (assembly GCA_039921525.1). Taxonomy (GTDB): domain Bacteria; phylum Bacteroidota; class Bacteroidia; order Chitinophagales; family Chitinophagaceae; genus JADCRZ01. Next base: position 1,657 of record JBDSBP010000106.1, read on the forward strand.
GAGCGTAGAATGAATCAACCACACATAACTGGCTTGACAACATATGAATTCAAGAAAGGAGAATTTAGACGGGAACATGCGGGTAAATTAAACTTTTATCTCTCCGTAGTTGATGATAAAGTCAGGCACCCCAACGATCAGTCAGCATCAGCCTGCTTATCTGCCAGGATAAAAACAAGATAGTGGCAGAGTATGCCCTGAAGGATATAAATAAGCCCATAGGCATATCTGAATATCAGCTAACATCGGCTATTCCAGTGAATTTAAAGAGTAGTTTGCCGACTATAGAGGAATTGGAAAAAGAATTAGAACGCAATGAGAAAACCAAATGAAAGTTCATTGTTACATACCAATAACTGGTCAGGTTTTTCAATTGGGCAACGGTCGGCTGCCCGATTGCGTTAATTATGACTAATTGTGATCGGTAGATACTTGGGAAAGGATAAAAACGCCGTATCAAACAACTTTCGAAAAGCTTATAATGGGCAGGCTACCAGCGGAATCTTATCTGGTAGCTAGCTTGGAGAATGTGGTGCAATGATTGCAAAAATTATTTTGGTAAATAATTTACTAATCTGCAGATGATTCGATTTTGCATGCATAGAAAAGAATTAAAATTTATAGCAAACTACGATTTTAAAGGTAGCACCCGTCTTGAAGGTGTGCGTGATCTTTTTTGCCTGGGATGTTTTACGGGTCAACACTTCTCGGATATCATGAGTTTTGATTAACAGGATTTTACCGGGACAAAACGGAGCTTCATAGCGTTTAAGGGTAAGAAAAGAGTGGTGGTTCCGTTTAATGGCTATATCGCGAATGCGATTCCCATTCTTCAAAAATATATATCAATTACCGACTATTACCAACCAAAAGTTTAATGATTACTGAAGGAAGTTGGGGAACTGGTTGGAATTGACGATACAGTTCGAATTATCCGGTTTAGTGGAGTAAAAGAAATGGAGGTTCGGCAATCAAAGTATAAGTTTATGTCTTCGCATGTGGCTAGGAGAACTTTTGTAACACTAATGATTGAAAAGGGAGTGCCTTTGACGATGATTCAGAAAATCACACAGCATTCTGATTTAAGGACGTTGCTTAAGTATGAGGGGCATAATGATAAGTCGTTAGAGAAAGCGTTTGAGTAAACCTAATATACCGTTATTGCTGATTGTTGGCACCAAATAACCTAATAAGTTCACAAAAAGTGAACTTTTAAAACAAAGGTGTATATTTATTATGAAAGTTCCTCTGCTAGGAAAGGCGTGTGATTAATAAATATAGCAATATGGAAAAGCTTAAATACAAGGTAATTACCAGTAAAAATCAGTATAAAGAATACTGTAAATTGTTAGAGCAATTGGTATTCTCTAATTCCAAAGACAGTAATACAAAAGATGAAATAGCATTACTAACAATGCTTATTGAAAAGTGGGATGCTGAACATATTTCATCTACAGAATTAGACCCAATACAATTTCTCCATTCGTTTCTTAAAGACCATAAACTGAAGGCTAAGGATCTTGTATCTGTACTTGGAATTAGTAAAGGGTATGTTTTAGATATTCTTCATTATAAAAAAGGGCTTTCCAAGGTGGTAATCAGAAAGCTGGCCGATTATTTTAAAGTTTCTCAAGGAGCGTTTAATCGTCCGTATAAGTTGGTTGTTCCCGAAAATTCTCATTTGCGGAATGAGAGGGTGATGAAGACCAGAAAGATTTAATTAGTCATATCTTGTCAAGTAAACGGATCGTATTACGTGGCAAGTGCCGAAAATTTGATAATTTTGCTGATGACTATTACAGCAAAGGTGGCGGCGCAGGTATCAAAATTCAAAGAGGGTACTGCATTTA
>JBDSBP010000107.1:0-3514 GCA_039921525.1 Chitinophagaceae bacterium
CATCTGTCCACCTGGCTTTGTGGCCACCATTCATGTGCCCAATGCGCCCAATACCATTTATAATAGTATTGTTATGACCCTGCCCCGGAGAGGAGTGCATTTTTAATAATTCGGGATGTTCCAAACCTGTGGGATCATCACCCACTTTCTTTTTATAATTTACTTCTATCGGATCTGATTGATCTAATGCAACTACTTCATGGTTTTCTACAAAAACAGAAGGCACTCTATCGGCAGTTGCCGGGAAAATAAAAGAGTACCCAAAATCAACTTCGTTGGGGCCGGGTTTTAGTTCTCCATTCCATTCTTTCTCTACCGCATTACCTAAGCCCAGGTGCCATTTGCCCACAAGGGCGGTTGAATAACCTACCTGCTGAAAAAGGGAAGGCAGGGTTGTTTTATCTGTTGTAATAATTAACGCTGCATCGCCGGGAAGTATGCCAGTACCCGATTTGCGCCAGGGATATTGCCCTGTCATCATTGCATAACGGGAAAGTGTGCAGGTGGCAGAAGTGGCATGCGCATTTGTAAAACGAATACCCTGCTTTGCCAATTTATCTATGTTGGGCGTGTTAATTTTTGTGGCACCATAACAACTTTCATCACCATAACCCAGATCATCTGCATAAATAAATACCACGTTGGGCTTTTGCTGCGCTGTTAATTGCATTACTATCAACAGGGTAGAAATAATGCCGAAAACTTTCTTCATAATTTATCATTTTAATAATTTTACTTGCGAAGCTTCACCATACTTGCATTGTACCTGTAAAACACTATTTCCCATTTTATCAAAAGTGATCGTTACATTTTTATTATCACCTTTCAATTTCCAAATGCCTTTTAAAACCAATTTTATTATTGAAGGCTTTGCCGCTGTGGCATACCATTTTTTTGAGTATATACTTACTTCTTTTCTTTTACCATCGGGCAACAGTAGTGTATCGTCAGGCCCTTCATAAAAACCCAGATCGGGATCGGTAACAGAAAGTAATATTTCATTTTGTTCTTTGTCATACATCAGCAGGCAAGGCCTGTTATTGCTGATGATTAAAGAATCGTTCGTTAATTTATCTTTTGTAAACAAGGCACAACCTGTTAGTTTTTGCGGCGCATAATAAACAATATGTGCAAGGCTGTCACTTTGCAATACTTTGTAAAAAGGTTGTGCGGACGTCATGGATGAAACAAATTGGTTTATCCGGCTGCTGTCTGTATTTATCAGCATGGCATATTCATAAGATGCGTTAGACGGTGCATCGCCATGATCAATTACCAATTTAGCAAAAGCACCTTTAGTATCTTTTGTGCCTTGTTAGTTACGGGATTTTTGCAAAGATTTAGCGAAGAAAACATGTTGTTCATTTGGGATATAATAACCGGTTCTTCTATTATCAATTAGTGCTAAATCATTTGCTGATTCCCATTTTTGTTTGAATGGGAAATCAGTAATTGTTTTATTCAGAATTTGTACCGGTGCCAACGTATCAGACAGATAATTTTGAAACAAAGTAGTTTCAGTTGCATACTCTTTAATTGTGTTTGTAATACCAGACCCCAGGCATGCGTTTAAACTATCAAACATAAACCATGATTTGTTTGCCCGAAAACTACCCATATCATATTTATCACTGCCATGTAATTTCATGGCAAACATTCCCTGCTTGCCCAAGTGAGTACCGCCTGCAAAGACTTCATCCGTCAGCAGCATTTCTTCTACTCCACTAAAGTCATCAGCATTTATAACATCGGCTCTTAATTTTTCCAAAGGCACATGCAGAGTAGTGGTACCGGGAATATTGTTCCAGTCCCACCCTTCATCTTTAAAATAACTGCCTTTGTTCTCGGTATCATTTGGATAAAATAGTTCGAGGTTGCCGTAAGTTAGATAGCGGCCATACATATTTGCATCGGGATTCGATTCATGGGTTACGAAATACCGGTTATGTCCCCGTACTGTCAGAAGCCAGTTATCTCTGCGATGAATACTGAGTAATACATAATTCATATCCCAATGTCCTTGTGAAAAACCAGCAGGAGCAACGCCTTTGGCAATAAAATTCTCTGCAGAAGCAGTTTTATAATCGCCACTCAAAATTTGCAAATAGATAGCAGCCATTGTCGTATCAAACAATTTGGTTCCATCAGCCAAAGCCATATAAGCATAAGGCTCAGCCGCTATTTTACCTTCGCCGGGATGTCGACACGAAACACTCAACGGCCAATACAAAGGGTTGGAATATTGCTGCATCATCCAGAGTGATTCTCTTACAACATTATATGCTTTTGATGTGATTGCAAAAGAAGTATTGGACAACGTATATATAATAGGTGTTAAACCTTTTATTCCGTCAATGGCATAGGCTGGATATAAAGTACCATGATGCGTAAGAGAACCTCCTGGCTTAAAAGTGCCTTCAATGCTATATTCCGGTCCAATGTTGGTGGAAAGCCATTGCGTAAATTGTTGCAACTGCAAAACTTTTTCCGGAGAATTATCCATCATTAAAATACTGGCCAGCATTCCACCAAGCAATGTATTAAACACATCTATATTGGATGATGGTAATAGTTTTGGCAACTGATGCGTACGGCCCTGACCGCTAAACCAATACAAATCCTTTTGGGTACGTTGTAACCGGTTCGTTTTTTTCAACACGTCTTTCATCAACAGGCAGGCGGAAAAATAATTCCTGAAATTATACCCGAGGTGATGTACTGAACCCATACCGCTTCCGTAAGCCCATCCCTGGTCGTGCAGGTGATCAAGCATATTTAAAAATTGATCTGAGCCTATGTTTTTTTCTGCTGTAGAAATATCAGTATTACGATAGGCCGAGGCTATTTTGAACAAAAGATTAACTGCATTTTGAACACCATATTCCTCCGCATATTCTTTGGCTTCTTTAAGTGGTACCGTATGATTAATTTCATAAGCATTTATGGAATTGATTGGTTTTCCTGTAATATTATTTCCTGTATGTTTTATACTGTATGCTTCAAATGATTTTGTAATAGCTTTGATTTGATTTTTTTGAGAAGAACCTGCGGGCAGGATAATTTTCTCATACCTGTTTGAAATGATTTCAATATCAGCAATTTCCTTTGCAGAAATAGTTTTAGGTATTTTCAAATAATCGGACAACTGGCTAAACTGCAATAAATTTACCCAATGCGCATTGGCTGTTTTGTTTGCATTAACCGGATTTATAAATGGCACCTGAATATCTCTCATGGGGGCACGGGGATCTACCGTGGTAACATATTGCATTGCATCAAAATACAATGTTCCGTTTTTTACTGAAACAGGCGCATAAATCTTAAGGCTGTTCATCGTTTCAGAAGGCTTTCCCTTCATATCCCTATTATACATAACCCAGGCAGTACGCCACCCTTTAAAATTTAATTGAAAGGAAAACGAACAATCATTTCGCCCAAAAGAAAATACCAGGGAATCCTTAACGGGTTTTTCATTATATATCCAAATGGTAAAACAACTTCTTTTGTCTGCCAA
>JBDSBP010000108.1:0-21102 GCA_039921525.1 Chitinophagaceae bacterium
GCTCTGTGAAACTCCGTGCCTTCTCCGTGTAGCTCTGTGTAATATATTTGCTGCCCAGACATGCGACAGAACCAACAGAATAACTTCATGACTTGTCAAAGTAGAATTAATGATTAACCATTAACCATTTACCATTAATAATTAACCATTTACCATTAACCATTAATAATTAACCTTTAATCATCATTCATTATTCCTGCGTGTACAGGTAAATCTCCACCCTCCTGTTCCGCTGCCTTCCTGATGCTGTTTGGTTTGATGCTACCGGGCGCAGATAGGCAAAATAGTGAGTTATAAATAGCTTTTCATTGATAGAGAGTTTTGCTTTGATGTATGCAGATACGGAGGCGGCCCTGTCGGCAGAAAGCCTGTTATTGTATAAAAGTGTGCCTACACTATCTGTATGCCCATTGATAAGCAACGAGTCTATCCGTTTTGAAGTAAGGGCCGAACAAAAGCTATCTAAAAGACGGAAGCTGTTTTCACTGAGTTTAGCGCTCGCGGTGGCAAATAAAATATCAGGAATTATGAGGGTATCTATTCGTTGCATGATAGTTACCGGAGGCTTCAACTCTACCGGAACATTTTTTTTGTTCAACGCAGTCTTCTTTTCCAATATTGAGTGCCGCTCATTTTGTTCATACATAATCGATCGTATGCTATCTGCACTGGCGCAAAGTAATTCATGCTTGTCTGCCGGCATTAAACTAACGTTATCTAAAAACAGATAGTAATTCCCTTTAAATTCTGGTGGAAGATCAAATTTATATTCCAGTTTCTTAAAGCTGCCGATGGTTATAAAAATTTCTTCTCCGGTGGCTATATAATCAAACGAAATTTTTCTCCATTGACGATTTCCTATGTAAGTTATTGCAGAAGTATCTCTGAAGATTAGAGATGGCGATAGTTGATTATACATTTTTTTTTCAAACAAGAAATCAGTCGCCGAAAAATAAACGCCTATACTATCAAAGACAGCATGGCGGGAACGAACATAAAATTCTAATTTGTATTGGCGACCCTTTCGCAAACCACACAATAAACGGCTTCGAATAAATGAACGCCGGGAGTTTATCTGGTCACTTCCGGCTATTAAAGCAATAAAATGCCGGCCTTCTTCTGCGGAGCCTTCTGTGTCAAAGTAATAGTTGACAGTAAATGCGTTCCCTATCCATGCTTCGGGCGCGCAATGCTGACTATATTCTGTACATATATTTTCTTCTTCAAAACTTCCATTCACCAATAGATTTTGAGTATGGCCATCAAGATGGTAACATAGTAAAAAGAAACAGCAGAATTTACAGAAGGAGCTGAATTTGAACAAAATTTATCGAATTATAAAATGAAGAATTTACAAAATTGAAGAATAAACCATTATAAATAAATTCTTAAATTCTGCTTTTTTCTATACTATCAATTCCACTCAAATTTACGCTTCATTCTGCTCATCCTGTAAATTCTGTGAATTCTGTTCCCATATCATCGCAAGATGAACAAGTGTCTCCATCGACTTTTGCATGTCTTTCACTCCTATCCATTCCAGGCTTGAATGAATGGCCTGCATACCGGTGAAGATATTCGGACAAGGCAAACCCATATAACTCAACCGGCTTCCGTCTGTGCCGCCACGAATGCTTTCTTTTTTTATGGTGAGTCCTGCACGTTGGATAGCTTCTTCGGCATAACCTGTCACCTGCGGGTGTTGATCCAATACCGGTTTCATATTGCGGTATTGTTCCTGGATAGTAAACTCCATAGAAGCTTTAGGATAGTTTTGCATTATGTCATCTACAAGAGCCTCCAGAATTTTCTCATATTCATACAAACCCTTTTCATCAAAAGAACGAATAATGAAATCAATGGAAGCCTTCTCTGCAATGCCTTCCATACGAACAGGATGAATAAATCCCTGCCGTTTTTCTGTGGTTTCGGGCGACAAACTATCTTTTGGTAAAGCTTCTAAAATTTCGGCGGCAATTTTTAAAGCATTTAATAATTTGCCTTTGGCATAACCCGGGTGAGATATTACCCCGTGAATTGTAATAGTAACGGCATCTGCGCTAAAAGTTTCGTCTTCCAGGCTGCCAGCCTCTCCTCCATCGAGTGTGTACCCAAAATCCGCTCCCAGTTTCTCCATGTCGAGTTTCGCCGTTCCCCTGCCCACTTCTTCATCCGGCGTAAAAAGCACTTTTATCTCGCCATGTTTTAGTGATGGGTTTTGAAGAAGGAAATGCACCAGGTCCATAATAACTGCCAGGCCTGATTTATCATCGGCACCCAGTAATGTATTTCCGCTGGCGGTAATAATATCGTAGCCAATATGTTCTTTAAGATAAGGATAGTCACTCAGCCTCAATACCTGGGAATTATCGTCCGGTAAAACAATATCAGTTCCGGCATACTGCATATGCAAAATGGGTTTAACATGGGTGCCACTGCAATCAGGAGCGGTATCCACATGACTACAGAAACAGATCACAGGCACTGGTTTGGGAGTATTGGAATGGATGGTAGCATAAACATACCCAAACTCATCTGAATGCGCATCTTCAATTCCCATAGTCAGCAACTCGTCCGCTAACATTTTAGAGAGCGTTTTTTGTTTTTCAGTTGATGGGTGGGCATTTGAAAGCGGATTGGATTGCGTATCCACCTGCACATAACGCAAAAACCGTTCTGTGACTGTAAACTTATAATTTTGAAACATAGATAAGAGTTTAAACCAAACACACTGCTATATTGACACCTCTTGTTATAATCATTCCTGAGAATAATGCAGGTTTGTTATACAAACTTTTATAAAGTTTAGCAACTTTCCAAAACTGCTTTTACTTTTACTGTATGATGGAAGCAAAACCGTTTATAAAACAAGGATGGGCGCGAGCCTTATTTTTTGTGGTCTGTTTTACAGCACTTACCATTTTAGCTTTAGCTACAGCAAATTGGCTTATAGGAAATTCATCTGTTGTTAAACAGGAAGAGGGCGTTTCAAAGTCTTTACAAAATAACATGCAGGGAAAGTACCTGCTGTTATATATTTCTATTTCCGTGCTGATATCGGTACTAACGGTGTACTGTTTCCGCAAGCTGGTAGACAAACAATCACTTACCAGCCTGGGATTAGCGTTAAAAAATAATTTATCTCATGCTGCGGTCGGATTGTTCCTGGGATTTTTTTTATTAGGAGCGGGTAGTTTAATACTTGTTATCAACAACAACCTGCAATGGACCGATATCGTTTTTGATGCAGGCCAACTTTTCATAGGATTTGGAAGCATGTTCCTTGTGGCATTTTCAGAAGAACTGGTGTTCCGGGGATATATTCTTAACAACCTTATGCTATCAACAAATAAATGGATCGCACTGGTGATCTCGGCTCTTTTGTTTGCACTTATCCATATCAATAACCCGGGAATTACGCCAGTAGCAATAATAAATGTATTTATTGCCGGAATGCTTTTAGGCATCAATTATATCTATACCAAAAATCTTTGGTTTGGTATCCTCTTTCATTTTAGCTGGAATTTTTACCAGGGTTCTGTTTTAGGATACAAAGTGAGCGGGGTAAATTTACAAGGTCTTCTTGAGCAACAATTATACGGCAATTCCCTATTAACCGGCGGCCCTTTTGGCTTTGAAGGATCTGTTATAGATGGGGTACTTTCGATTATCGCCATCTTGTTACTGGCATGGGTGTACGAGAAAAGGTATGAGGTATGAGAACGGCTATCGGCCATCAGCTTTTGCAGTCAATTTTATTGTTAGAATGAATTCTTAAACAGCGACAAAAGCCGATAGCTGATAGCTGATACCTGATAGCCATCAAACATCCAAACTAAACTCCTTTATACTTGCATTTTTCACAGATTGTGTTTAATTTTTCACCATCACCCAAAAAATAAACACACATGAAAAAACTATTGATTGGTTCTTTTGTAGGCGCTATTTTATTATTCGGCTGGCAGGCAATTTCATGGACTGTAGCTGGGGTTCATGACAATGCATATAAATATGTTTCCGGCCAGGATACTATTATCAATTACCTTACATCACATTTAGCGGAAGATGGGGAATACCTTGTTCCACGATCGAATCCGAAATTATCCAAAGAGGAGCAGATGAAAGAAAAGGAAGCGATGATGAGTAGGCCCTGGGCATTGATCAACTTTCACCCGGCCTATGAATCGAATATGGGAAAAACCATGGCGATAGGTTTTATCAATTGTTTTATTTGCGTTCTGTTGGCATGCCTGGTGATCAGGAAGTTCGATACACGATACAAAAAATTCTTTTCACTTTTTACGAGTGTCTTAACCTTCGGTGTTATCTGTTTTCTTTTTGTTTGGTACAATCAGCATAACTGGTTTCAAACAACCTGGAATGTTCTTTGGGGAGAATTGGTCGATAATTTTGTAGGTTGGGGCCTGGCGGGCGTTTGGCTGGCGTGGTGGTACGGAAAATAATTATTAATTGTTAATTGTTAATTGTTAATTGTAAGGCTTTGAATTCATTAGATAAGGGTTGCTCATTAACCATTAACCATTAACAATTAACCATTAATTACGGCATTATTATCAGGGGCTTCGATCCTGCAATTTCAACCAGTTCAATATCGAAGATCAGGGACTCGCCAGCTAGCGGATGATTTCGATCGAGTGTTATGAACTCTTCTTTTATTTCGGTAACGACTACCTGGATCACTTCGCCTAATTCATTGGTCATATTCAATCCCATGCCTACTTCAAACTCCATATCTTTAGGCAGGTGTTCCTTCGGAAATTCGTACAACATCTCAGGATTTATATCCCCATAGGCCTCTTCTGCCGGTATATTCAATGTTTTTTTATCACCTGCTTTCATTCCCAGAACACCATCATCAAAACCCTTTATCACCATACCGCTGCCGACTTCAAATTCAAGTGGTTCCCGCCCCTCAGAGGAATCAAAAGTTGAACCATCGATAAGTCGACCCTCGTAATGTACTCTAACTGTATCACCATTCTTTACTTGTTGCATCATCAATGTTTTTTGTTGCTATTTTGTTTAGATTAGTTACGAACTACCGGTTCATATCAAAGATGCTTTCAAAAAAAAATATAAGGGATTTGCAAAGTTGATTTTTTTCCGGGAAGGGGCGAAGGTAAGATTATAATTGGAAAAGATACCTGCTCTTTATGGATTTTTGTTGAAATTTGCCTGGGAAATATCGATCAGATAAAAATAATAAATGCCAGTAATACCAAGCCGTCGTCAGTCGCCCCGTATCATTTTCATGGGCACCCCAGAATTTGCGGTAGCGTCCTTAGATGCGCTTTTAACTGCGGGTTTTCACATCATTGCCGTAATTACCGCACCCGATAAACCTGCAGGGAGGGGGATGCAGCTTACCGAAACGGCTGTTAAAAAATACGCCGTTGCAAAAGAGTTGAACATCTTAATGCCGGAAAAGTTAAAAGATCCTTCTTTCCTGGAAACTTTACAATCATTACAAGCAGATTTACAGGTGGTGGTTGCCTTTCGCATGCTGCCTGAACTTGTTTGGAACATGCCTTCTATGGGCACCATCAACCTTCACGGTTCACTTTTGCCACAATACCGGGGAGCGGCGCCCATAAACTGGGCAGTGATCAACGGCGAAAAAGAAACGGGTGTTACCACGTTTAAATTGCAACATGAAATTGATACCGGCGATATTCTGCTGCAATCTAGTTTCCCGATTGGTGATGATGAAACCGCCGGGGAAATACATGACCGAATGAAAGAAATTGGCGCAGCTGTTTTGGTAAAAACCGTCGAAGGAATTGCTGATGGCTCTCTTATTGAAGTTCCGCAGCAAAAAGAAGAAAAGCTCCATCGTGCACCAAAAATTTTTACAGAGACATGTAAAATAGATTGGAATAAACCGGTGGATGAAATTTATAACCTGATTCGTGGATTATCTCCATACCCGGCAGCCTTTACCTACCTCGACAACAAGTTTCTGAAAATTTACAAAGCACAAAAATTAAAAACATCACCATTAACGGAACCAGGTAAAATGGAAACTGATAAAAAAACCTTTATCCGGTTTAACGCAATGGATGGATATATTGATTTGAAAGAAATTCAATTGGAAGGCAAAAAGAAAATGATGGTGGAAGATTTTTTGAGAGGGTATAGGTTTGTGTAGAAGTAGAGTGACTAAAAAGTACGATTACAAATCAGTGATTTTTTGACAACCTTTCTGGTCAGCCCCGCCCTCAAAGGTTTTTGATATCCTTTTTAGTAACCACCTGCCTGCAATACTTTACCCATTAAGAACATATCAATATTTCACTTCCACTGAGAACCTTGAAGCTGTGGAGCCCAATTCCGACGCAGCAGCATCACTAACCCTGGCTGTTAAACCAACACTTTCTTTCATCTCAGGCAACTGCCCAAGCACTTTGGCAAAGACAGTTTTATTATTGGTGGGATTACTTACTTTTACAATAGTTCCAACTGCTACATTATTCATCAGTGCATAATATTTCCCATCCTGCCAGCCGCTGGTACTTTTAAAAACACCGGCAGCTCCGGAAACGGATTTGCCACTTCCTTCAAATTGTGATCTAAAATATCCCGCACCATTAGAAGTATTGTTATTCACAACTGCTGTGGCGACTGGATTTGAAGCAGGTGGGGTGGAGACCGGGTTAATAACAGTTTTATCTTCAGCCGGGGCAACCTCTTTATTTTCCTGTGTTGCGATAGGTTCCGTCTTTTTCTCAGGCGGTGCAGCAATGGGCGGCGTCGTTACCGGCGCGGTAGCGACCGGAACTTGCGTATCGGTACTCACAGGTATGCTCGATTTTACGGGCGCCGAGCCAGTTTTAACCGTTGAAACGCCCTTTGCTGCAAGGGAAGACATGTCTCCTTTTACTTTCAGGTAACCGATAATCAATTTCATGCCTGCCCTGGCCTGATCCTTAGAGATATTATTCCATTTTTCCAGGTTCTCCACAGGTACCTTATTATAATTGGTGCTGATTCGAAACATCCACTCCTTATCCTGTACAATATGATAAACGGGAACATATACTTCATCACCGGCTTTGGTACCGTTTTGAGAAAAATTTGAAGGCGCCAATGGCACTTTGATCTGCTGGCCGATGCTTAAAGGTTTATCGATACTTAAGCCATTAAAGGGCGCTATTTCTTTAGGACTTATATTATAGATCCTGCCTACACTGTACCAGTTTTCTTTTGGAGCAACTGCATGCACCAGGTATAGATCCGGTGAAGCACCCATCACTATAAGATCGCCTGACTGAGCAACGATTTTGTTTGTTATAAACCCGAGAAATAATAATAAATAAAACCTTCTACGCATAAAAATCATGGTTACTGTGCAAATATGACGAAAATTATGGGAAGAAAGACAATGGGTGTGTGTTTTACAAGAGCTTTAAGAGAACGCTTTGCGGATTGTACGCTCTTTTATCTTTTTGATTTTGAAAGCACCCAGGTCAAAAGTTCTTTTTCTTCAAATGCATTATCCCAACTATTATGTTGAACACCCGGGTATTCGGTATAACGTGTATCAGCGCCGAGGTCTTTCAGTACAGCATAATATTGCCTTGAATTTTTTACATCCACTGACTTATCATTATCTCCATGAAATAACCACACAACCACATTTTTTGAAAACTTTGCAGCCATATTCGTATCACCTCCTCCACAGATAGGTATTGCCGCAGCAAAAAAATCAGGGTACCGTTCAATCATATCAAAAGTGCCAAATCCGCCCAGTGACAATCCCCCGATATACATACGTTTTGGATCAGCTACCTTTGAACCTATCAGGCTGTCGAGCAATAATTTTACTAACCTGGCTGGTGTTGTAGGTGTTGGAGTGAAAGAGAGATCAAACGAGTGGCCTGTTATACTGGAAGAGTCCGTCTTCACTTTCATGTGCCTCCACATACTGTCTTTCGGGCATTGAGGAAATATAACGATGGCATTAAGGTTGTTTCTTACTGAATCATTTGCGAACAGTTCCTTTCCGTGAACCAATTGCGCTTCATTGTCAGAACCTCTTTCGCCACTGCCATGCAGGAAGGTTAATACAGGATAAGGCTTCGATTTATTATACACTTTAGGATACTGTATGCGATAGAGAAGCATATTGCCATCCCTTGTAAAACTTTTTTTCTGAAAAGAGCTGGTATCCTGCGCTGAAAGAATAAAAGGCGTAAAAAAGATAACAAGAAAAATAAATGTTCGTTTCATGGTGGTAAGTCAAAAGTTAATGATAAAATGCTGCTTAATTTTAAAATCATTCCTAAAAAAAACGATACCAATAAAAAAAAGATCGATGCTTAACGTAACCATTGAATGAGCTTTGATCAATTCCCAGGCTTCTTCCATTTCGGCACTCCAGTGAATATCGTCAAAGATAAGAATGGAAGTGTTATTTATTTTATTTAGAAATGAATAGAAATAGCGCAAGGTCGGCTCCTTACGATGATTTCCATCCACAAAGGCAAAGTCAAGTGTGTCAAAACTTCCTAAAGCCTTCGGCAAGGTAACATCAAAATTTCCTTCTTTAAGTCGAATATTTTGTATTACCAGTTTCTCAAAATTGTACCTGGCAATAGCGGCCACTTCCGACGCTCCTTCCAAAGAGATCAATGAACCCTCCGGATTAGCCAGGGCGAGATAAGAAGTGGAGATACCTAACGAGGTACCCAGTTCAATGATAGATCGGGGACGATAATAGTTTACAATCCTGAATAATAATTGTCCAAATTTTTTAGGCTTTACAGCAGAGCGGCTTATGTCAGAGATCTTTCTCTGCCTGGAAGCAGATATCACAGAGCCTGCGCCCATGTCCAGCACTTCCAGCAAACGATCATCCTGTTTCATCTGCTTACGCAACGATTCTACTATTTGATAGCTATTGAAGTAACGGTTATCATTTAAAACATGTTGTACAAAATCAAAAACAAATGGCGAATGAATTCCATGTCCCTTTCCATTGGATGAGGTGAAGTAATACCGAAGATATTTTTTTGTCAATTGAAACCTTGAAAACATAATAGTAAAGTTTAAAGATCAAGGTTTAAAGATTAAGGTTGATGTCCAGGGTTCGATATGTATTGTCAGGGTCAAGTATAATTTCCATTACAATGTCTCGCCGCTACACGTTAAACTTTGATCTTTACACCTTAAACTAATTTCTCTGCCATACCTGGAAACTGTAAGCATACTCATGTTTTTCATCTACGGGAAAATCAAGGTTGGAAATAAGCTTCCATTGTTGCTCATCAATCTCCGGGAAATAAGCATCTCCTTTTATGTTGGCATGTATTCTTGTAATATAAATTTTATCCACCTTCGAAATATATTGTTTAAATATTTCTCCGCCACCTATGATAAATGCTTCTTTGGAATCGGTATCAGCGGCAGCTTTTAATGCTTGCCCCATATCACTGGCCACTATTACGCCGTCTGCCTTCCAATCTTTTTGCCGGGTTATTATTATGTTTGTTCTACCAGGTAAAGGCCTGCCGGTGGATTCGTATGTTTTACGACCCATGATCACAGGCATTGCCCAGGTGGTATTCTTAAAATATTTGAGATCATTCGGCAGATACCAGGGCAGCTTATTATTTATACCAATCACATTATTTTCGGAAGCGGCGACGACGAAGGAGGTAATCATTTTAGTTCAAAGTTTACAATTTAAAGTTTAAGGTTTTTGGAACGCGAAAGTTTGCAGGTAAGGGTTTCCTTATTACGCTTTTGCAGATCTCGTTAAACGGCAATCGGGGCTTTGATAGCAGGGTGACTTTGATAATTTTCCAATGTAAAGTCTTCAAAAGAAAAGTCTGAAATATTTGACACCCCTGGATTTAATTTCATAACTGCAAGAGGAAAGGGCTTTCTTTGGAGTTGTAGTGCTGCCTGTTCCACATGATTGTTATATAGATGTACGTCACCAAAGCTATGTATAAACTCGCCCGGGTGCAGGTTGCATACCTGGGCTATCATCATGGTGAGAAGGGCATAGGAGGCAATATTAAAAGGCACTCCTAAAAACACATCAGCGCTTCGTTGATACAACTGGCAACTCAAACTGCTCTTCCCGTCTGTAGAAGATGCGGTGGGTGGATTTACATAAAACTGGAATAACACATGACAAGGCATGAGGGCCATGGACGATAATTCGCCTACGTTCCAGGCACTCACTATCATTCTGCGGCTATCGGGATTGGTTTTGATTTGCTTTATTACATCAGCGATCTGATCGTAGACCTTGCCGTCTACCCCTTCCCAGCTCCGCCATTGTTTGCCATAAACCGGCCCCAGGTGGCCGTTTTCATCAGCCCATTCATTCCAGATATTTACGTTATGTTCTGTTAAATACCGGGTATTGGTTTCTCCTTTCAGAAACCACAACAGTTCGTAGATGATACTCTTCAGGTGAAGTTTTTTGGTAGTAACCAGTGGAAATCCTTTACCAAGGTCGAACCTCATTTGGTAACCAAAACAACTCCGGGTGCCTGTGCCGGTGCGGTCGGTTTTTAAAGCACCCTGGTCAAAAATATGCTGAACCAGATCAAGATATTGCTGCATGGGTGCAAGATAAATAAAAATGTAAAGGAGATAATAGTATGAAATGGATTGTGAGGAAGATGTTAATTCAGCGCTTCTACGCTTCTACCATTCCCTCAATCAGGTTGGCGATTAGGGCCGTCCAGCCGGTTTGATGACTGGCCCCAAGGCCCATCCGGCTGTCTCCATGAAAATATTCATGAAATAAAACCAGGTCCTCATTGCCGGGTTTACTGTAAAAATAATTATAACGGGAAAACACAGGCCGGTTTCCGTGTACATCTTTTTTAAAAATAGAAAGTATCCGGTTGGTCAGTTCAATAGCTATTTCATGCAGGTTTACCCATTTTCCAGAACCACCGGGGAATTCTACTTTCAAGGAATCCCCGTAATACTGGTAGTTTTTTTCAATAGCCACTATCAGCAAATAATTCATGGGTATCCATACTGGCCCGCGCCAGTTTGA
The DNA here is from genome assembly GCA_039921525.1 of Chitinophagaceae bacterium. Lineage (GTDB taxonomy): Bacteria > Bacteroidota > Bacteroidia > Chitinophagales > Chitinophagaceae > JADCRZ01. The sequence goes on from JBDSBP010000108.1 coordinate 11,045, forward strand.
ATTACCACCAAACATACCGGTAGTTGCATCCCCGGGATCGTATTGAATGGAATAGTCTTCTCCACCCAGGTTTATGTTGTATGGGTTTTTGCGGTAACAGGCCGACAAGGCCCGAACACCGCCGTCAGATAAAAATTCCTTTTCATCCAGCACATATTCCATTAATTCCGTTAATTTTTTTTTATGAATCATAGAAATTAAAATCGGGTCATTTTCACTCAACCATTCGCTGTTTATAAATTTTTTATGGGCCATACGATAATTCCGGAACCAGATAATTCTTTTTGTAAAATCTGGTAATATTTGCAGGTGTTTCTTTTCAACGATCGATACCGCGAAAACAGATGTCAGTCCTACAATTGACCTGACCTTTATCTGGAAAGGATCACATCCTGCTATGGAGAGTGTATCATAAAAAAAGCCATCTTCTTCGTTCCACAATCCTTGTTCATTTAACGCTTCCGCAATTAAAATAAAATGCTCGTAAAACTTGGTGGCCGTATCTTCAAAAGACAAATCTACTTTGGCTATTTCAATAGCAATATCCATCATCGTTAAAGCATACATGCCCATCCAACTGGTTCCATCGGCCTGTTCCAGCAATTCGCCGCTGGCCAGACGCATATTTCGGTTAAAGACACCGATATTATCAAGTCCTAAAAAACCACCTTCGAAAATATTATTACCATTTTCATCTTTTCGGTTGATCCACCAGGTGAAATTGATAATGAGTTTCTGAAATATCTTTTTAAGAAAATAAATATCTCCCTCCCCCTTCATTCTTTTTTCAATGTGGTAAACCTGTAAAGCGGCCCAGGCATGCACGGGAGGATTTACGTCGCTGAAATTCCATTCGTAAGCAGGTACCTGGCCTTCGGGATTCATATACCATTCCCGCATGATCAGCACCAGTTGGTTCTTTGCAAATACAGGGTCAATCATGGCCAGGGGAACACAATGGAAAGCCAGGTCCCAGGCAGCATACCAGGGATACTCCCATTTGTCAGGCATGGATATTACATCCTGGTTCTTCAGGTGTTTCCAGGCACTGTTTCTTCCTTTTTTTCGGCTAGCGGTAACAGGTGTTATCCCGTCACCTGTATTCAGCCATCGCTCCGCATCATAATGATAATATTGCTTATTCCATAATAACCCGGCGAAAGCCTGGCGTTGAATATTGAACAGGTCAGGTGATAATTTCAAGGGAAGTAACTGCCGGTAAAAATCATCCGCTTCCTGTTTTCGAAGTAAAAAAATAGATTCGAAATTATCTTCGAAGGGATTTTCTATAACGTTTTCAGATAGACGAAGAAATATAGTTTTGGAGGAATGTGCTTCAATAGTAAAGTTATAAACAGGCGAAAACTTGGAGCCTTGTTTTTTATCTTTTAGTAACTCATAATTATCCTGGATAACCGCATCATGAAAAGCATCTTTTGTAAAATCGCTCATATTGGGTTTGCCCATGAGCTTTTTAAAATTAGTTTCATTCTCTGTAAAAAGAAGCCTGTCGGCAGCTTGAAAATAAAAGTAATAATCACCCATTCTTTCATGAACAGCTTTTATGGAAGTTTCATTGATAGATGATAAAGATGGTTTCTGCTTTAGCCCGCCGTATTGCCAGCGATTATAAAACCATAAAGTAGGCAACACCGTAAGAGGAGCGGCTTTATCAAACCTGTTAACGATCTCAATTTTGATGAAAATATCCTCACTGCTTTTCTTTGCATATTCCACTACTACATCAAAGTATTCATCGTTGTCGAATATACCCGTATCTAAAATTTCAAATTCGGGATCGGCTTTTGAAAGCTTCTTGTTATTTTCAATCAATAGGTTATAAGGAAATTTTTGCTGTGGGTACTTATACAAATACTTCATGTAATAATGCGTCGGAACATTATCGAGATAATAATATAATTCCTTAACATCCTCCCCATGGTTACCTTCTTGGTTAGTCAGGCCAAATAAACGTTCCTTTAAAATACCATCTTTGCCATTCCATAAGGCAATACAAAAACAAAGGTTTTGATAATAATCGGAAATGCCTGCCAGTCCATCTTCGCCCCATAGGTATGCCCTGCTGCGGGCATGATCGTGCGGGAAATAATTCCAGGCGTCTCCATTTTCACTGTAGTCTTCGCGAATGGTGCCCCATTGGCGCTCGCTGAGATAAGGGCCCCATTTTTCAAGCGGAATTTCCTTTGTTGCATTGGCGTCAAGACGTTTTTGTTCAGCGGAATTGTTGATTGCCATAAGAATTTGTCTGAAGCAGAATTTACAGGATTTACAGAAATAGCAGCATTAAAGATTGATTAAAAAGCAAAGATTATTAAAAGAAGAAGAACCATTAACTAAATAGTATTGCGGTTGATAGTTGTAAATATTTTGTCATACTATAAAATTCTGCTAATTCTGTGAATTCTGCTTCAGACAATTGTAAAATTCTGCTTAAACTGAGGAGCCTTTCTTTTTTTTGTCGCCTGCTCATAAGCAAAGGCCATCTTTAATAATTCGGGTTCTTTATAAGCGCCGGCAATAAATGAAAGGCCTACCGGCAAATCATACACGAAACCCATGGGAACGGTAATATGCGGGTATCCGGCCATTGCGGCTGGCGGACAAAAGTAAAAACCGGTATCATAATCACCATTGATCAAATCAATGCAACCCGCCAATCCAATACTGGTACCAGCTATAGCATCCAACTGGTTCGCTGTCATCAGGTCGTCAATAATTTTTTTTGAACCAAGTGTTTTCTTAAGGGCATCTACATATTCTTTAGTATCTAATCCTTGTTTAGCTTCGCTGCTTTCCAGCGTTTCCTGCCTGAAATAAGGCATCGTCTTTTTTTCGTTTTGCTTGTTAAATGTTATCACATCTGCCAGCGAGGTAACCTTTGCATTAGCGGTTGAAAGATAACGGTTAAGACCATCTTTAAACTCGTATTGCAATACAGTAAATTCAGCTGAACCAATTTCATGAATGCTCTTCAAAAGGTCTACTTCAACAATGGTAGCTCCCTGGTTCTCTAAAACTTTAATCGCTTGTTGATAGAGGCCAACCACTCCTTCGTGACCTTTCAGAAAAGATTTTTCAATACCAATCCTCTTACCTTTTAAGCCGTTTGGATCAAGAAACGCTGTATACTCTTTTGGAGCCTTACCCCCACTTTCATTGGTGACAACATCATCCGGGTCGATACCGGTAAGTACACTTAATAAGATCGCTGCATCTCTCACTGTTCTTGCCATGGGGCCTGCAGTATCCTGTGTTTTAGAAATAGGAATGATGCCGCTTCGGCTTAAGAGACCTACTGTTGGTTTGATGCCAACAATACCACAGAATGAGGAAGGTGCTATAACAGATCCGTCTGTTTCTGTGCCGATAGCAACAGCGCAAAGATTAGCCGCCACTGCTGCCCCGGAGCCGGAACTTGAACCAGAAGGATTACGGTCAAGGATGCAGGGATTTTTAGTTTGGCCACCCCTGCTGCTCCATCCACTGACAGAACGGGATGACCTGAAATTGGCCCATTCACTCAGGTTCGTTTTTCCTAACAGCACTGCACCGGCGGCTCTTAATTGTTTTATAATAAATGCATCCTGCGCGGCTTTATGCCCCTCGAGTGCCAGCGAGCCGGCGGTGGTCATCATCTTGTCGCCCGTGTTAATATTATCCTTTATTAAAACAGGTATACCGTGAAGCGGCCCACGAACTTTACCTGCTTTGCGTTCGCCATCCATTTTGTCGGCTATGCTTAGTGCTTCGGGATTTATTTCAATTACAGCATTCAGTTGTATGCCTTTTTTATCAATTGCATCGATACGTTTTAAATACAGTTCAGTAATTGACCGGGAGGTGTAGGTACCATCCTGCATCTTATTTTGCAATTCATCTATAGTTATTTCATTCAGTGTAAAGTCAGTGGGCAATGTGGAAGAAGCCCGTTTCTCAACAATTTTTTCTTTATGAACAGAGGTATTACATGAATCAACTGCAATGGCTGTTATTGCCAAACCGGCTACCGAACTTCTTGTAAGAAAGCTTCTTCTATTCATTGGACTATATTTTAATGAAAGTAAGAAGCAATCTTTAACGATCACTTTTTTTCGCCTGAATTATTTGGCACCCTGCTCCATATCTCATATAGTTTATCGCCCTTTGAACTCATTCCTGTATGGTGCCATTCACCATTTACCACTTTATCATCGAAGCCTAATGAAGCGCCAACGCGGCTGCTGTCGCGGGGGAAAAATTCAATATTTTCAGTGTATTTGCCGTTTTTAAAAGTATAATTTCCACCTCCTGTACCAAAGAATTCTTTTGTCTCTGGATTGATAGCTATCCATTGAAAGCGGCTGCCTGATAGAATTTTAAGCGTTTTTCGGGCACTCTGCGTATTCATGGGATTTCTCTTACCATCCTGCATCCTGCCGGTAATTCTCCAGTTGCCTGCCAGTTCACCGGTGCCTTCGTCTATTCTTGTTAGTGTTATATCCTGGCCGTCTGCAACAACAGTTAATTCTTTACCATTCAGTTTAAAAGCAAAATCCTCCTGCTGGCCCACTTTCTCGTTGTTGTCTGAATTGTACTCCCATTTAACCTGGAGCGAACCATTTTGCAACTGATAGGTTCCTCCACGGGCATTGGTAAATGATTTATCGCCGCTATTAAAAGCCGCATGCGCTATATAACCGTCGGCAAAAATTAAAATATGATCCCTGGTTCCATCATTTAGTTTCCATGCCCCGGTTATGGAACTTTGGTTGATTTTAACAGCAGCGGTAAAACTGTAACATATTGCTATTGCAAATAAACATACCAGTATATGGGCAAAACGAATTTTATATTTCATATGATTAGCAGTTGATTTTAAAATCTGTAGTTTTTACAGACCCTTAAATTATTATATTGTTGCGTCGCTGGCGACCCCTAGCCTGGCAAGGTAATCACAATTCTTAGCTAACGCTTATATGGTTTTTATTCTATATAAATTTTGTGGATTGATACCCAAATGATCCTGGAATTGATACCCAAATCTATGAATTTAGAGTCATAAACCAAAAGTTTCAAACTCTTTTAGCATGTGGTTTAAAAAGAATACTCAAGAGAACTTCGAGGCTCAAAAATTTAACTGAATAACGATTGTTTAAAAAATAAGCATAATAGGCTAAATCAATTGGGCATCTCATCCCATGTCTTATTGAGTAATAACCTGCCTGTCTTCTTTTTATTTGTCCCGCCCCATTGTTTGAAAAAAAATTTAACATCTGCGTCTTTACACTGGTCTAATATATCTAAAGCCCACTCTTCCTTCATTGGTCTCGGTTTCCGCCCACTTTCGCCCCCCACAATGACCCAGTCGATTTCCCCTAAGTTGAGATTTGGCAAAGGCCCGATCAAAGGTTCACATGAAAGAAATTTGACTCTGGAATCGGTTTTACGCAAATCATTAATTCGGGCCTTGACCTTTTGATCCTCAACTGAAACTCCCATCCATATGTTATGCCCCCACTTAAGTTGTTTGTTATATTTTAATAGAAGATCACTACGTTTTGTAAGGACCTGGAAAACATGCTGGGGGTTGTCATTCATAATATCAAATACCTGTTGAATAAATGATAAAGGAACGTCAATATGAAAAAGATCACTCATGGAGTTAACGAAAACCACTTTTGGAGATGTCCAGGAGTATGGTATTTTTAATGCGTCTGGATGGATTCTTAAACTAAAACCATCCTTATACTTATCAACACCCATAGCCTGTAAACGCCTGGCCATTACTTCCGCGTAGCAATGCTTACAACCAGAAGAAACCTTACTACAACCGGTGGTAGGATTCCATGTCATCTCCGTCCACTCGATACTAGATTGTGCCATTATTCTTCATATTTAGGTTTAATAACATCATTAGCAATTTTCACTCCTGCTTTATTATTAGTGGCCATCATGAAATGATACATGATTGAATTCATGCTGTTTTTCATGATGAATGGTGTAGAGACGTATTTAAATATCTCACCTAACCTTTCCGCATAAAGATCACCAAGTTTTTCAACAGACTGTTTTTGTTTTGTAACCGATGTTTCATCACCAAACAAAGTTTGAACGATAGAGCGTTTATAAAATCTTTTATCAATTTCAGCCCGAGGAAGACCCAGAAATGTTTTCAAAGCCTTATACCAAACTTCAGATATATCACCGTCTATTTTTAACAGTCTGTTTGCACCCATCCCTGTTGCCACAAGTATCCATAAATCTACGCCTAACTCGTTTAATAATTCGATAGATGACCACTGGATTTCCCTTCCATACGGGTCAATAAAAACAAGAGCCCTGTAAGATTTATTCTTGAAAAGGAATGTCGCCAGATCTTTTAATTTATTATTACAGTCTCCCTTTACTACATAGGCTTTTCTACCAGGATAATTATCTTTAACATGCTTCTCTAACGTTGACTTAAATTCTTCATTTGATTCCACGAAATAATATATGTCAAATGGCTTGGGATCGTTTATATCCATAATTTGTAAGGCTGTCCCCCTTTTCATTTGCTCTCCATCTTCTTCTTTAATTATTCCTGAACCGGCAAAACCGTCGAAATAAATGGTCTTTGCCCAATTTTGTGCGGACATAATTGTTAGATATGCTTTAGCATAATCAACAACAATCTTCATTTTTTGATCTGTCCAACTTCCACCGAATTGATTCATAAACTGGTTTTTCAAATCTAAAATTTACTTGCCAGGGATGCAATGCTCTCAACACCCTTTTTTAAAGGGACAAAGCAGGTACTAATATTTTTAGCTAAAATAACTAATTTTATTGGAATACGATATGATTCAACTCATACTTGGTGTCTATAGCTTTTACGAGTAAGAATCGAAAAGCGTTTCATTACACTCTTACACATCCATCAAATTCAGGAAAATTTAAACACTATCGCTTCTTATGAATAATTTTACTAATTGAATACATAATAACTATTGAAGTGGATTTTGTTTAGTAGTAACCGTTTGAGAGCCTTCTTTACTTAAAATGGGGGATGAAGTTATTACCTGGCTGTTATCGATTCCTGGCAACCTTGTTGTTTCAGTTGTAGTAGTTGAACTGCCCTTTGATTTTGGTGATATTTGCCCAATGAGGCATTGTTAAAATTCATACTTATGTTTCATCTATAGAATGTTAAGGATACTCAGCTTTCGAAATTACCCGGTATTTTTTGATGGCAATTAGGCGTATTGTAGCCTGTTTTGACAAATTTTTTCATAACAAATAAAGCATCGTTACAACAAGATTATATTCCTTGAAACCCACGTCAGATTAATATTTAATCCAGTGAACTGCGCCGGGCTCGAACCGGCGACCCCTACCCTGTCAAGGTAATGCTCTGAACCAACTGAGCTAGCAGTCCAAGAGGCTTTCAGCAGTCAGCCATCAGCTTTCAGCTAGAAACCATTCTACGAAGTAAGTAAAAAGAAATCATAATGCAAAGCTGAAGTAAACGTCAGGCACCCGATTTTTTCCTTCGTTCCATCTCTTTTTTGATCAATCCCAACTCCCTCCCCGTATGTCCACTTACCGAACTGTTTTCCTGCGCACGACGCATGAGATAAGGTATAACATCTTTAATAGGCCCAAAGGGCAGGTATTTACTTACTGAACATCCAGCCTTAGCCAGGTTAAAAGTAATGTTATCACTCATGCCATACAGTTGTGAAAAATGAATATGCGGATGATTATAAGGCCGGCTGTTTTGTTGTAACAATTGCGTAGCAAACAAATTGCTGGTTTCGTTATGAGAAGCAATAATCAGCGCAATATCATCGAGATATTCGATCGCATATTTCACAGCCAGGTTATAATCTTTGTCGCTGGATTCTTTGTCGGGTTGAACAGGGGAAGGATAAGTCATTTCAAGGGCACGTTTTCTTTCCTTCTCCATGTATGCGCCCCGTACCAGTTTGGCACCAAGCAAAAAATTCTTTTGCTTCGACTGGAAATGGCTGTCCTTTAAAAATTGAAGGCGGTCGCGCCGATAAAGTTGAACGGTGTTGTAAACAATTACTTTTTTCTTGTTATATTTCGCCATCATCAACATGGTCAACGCATCTACCGGATCCTGAATCCAGGTTTCTTCTGCATCAACCAATACGCCTACATTATTGGAGGCCGCCACTTCGATGATCTTTTCCATACGTGTGCTAACGCGTTCCCATTCTTTTGTTTCATCATCGTCTAAAATTTCTATGGCTATTTTGCCTTCTACGCCGGAACCGGGAGCTGCGGCTTTATCTAATTTCTCCAGCAATCCAAACCGGGCAAAGCCGGTTATCTTAATGCTCATGAAAGGAATGTTCGGTTGTGTTGCTGCAAATTGAATTACCCGGATAAACTCATCACAAGCCTGTTCAAAACTTTCTTCTCCTTCTTTACCTTCAACGCCATAATCTAAAATTACCTGTACATCAAATTTTTCCAATATGTCTGCGACATTTGCGGTTTGATCTAATGTCTCACCACCAACAAACTGACCAAATAATGTATTCCGGATCAATCCATTTACCGGCAAGCCGATATTCATCGCCCATGGTGTGATCTTTGTGCCCATCTTTACCAGCCAGGGATGCCCCATAGAAGAGAAAAGAAATTTTGCTTTCCTCAAAGCCGCGTTGCTTTTGTAGGCAAAAGCATATTCAGTATTGTCGAAGGAAATAAGCGGGGCGTGGGTAGTCATTTAAGGTATGAGGTTTGAGGTATGAGGTATGAGGTTTTGACCATCTGCTTTTGAAGTTTTTAACAAAAAATGGAATATTTTAAATTTCTTACAAACTTATAAGGTTTGCGTTTTCAGTGCAGGCACTTCGAGTTCCAAACCTTATAGGTTTAGGCGGAGAGTCAGCGTTATTGTATAATTATTGATGTTTCGCTCATATCTCATACCTAAAACCTCATACCCGATTAGTGCAACGGCCGCTTCTTAATCATCCCTCCCTTTGTATCCTTCACACTACTCATTACCACAAAAGCAAAAGGGTCAATTTTCTCTATTTCAGCATTTAACCGCGAAACTTCCAAACGGGTGATCACGGTGTAGACTATGTCCATCTCCGAATTCGTTTCTCCTCTTTTACCATGACCACGCCGTCCTTTATAAACGGTAACACCTCTGCCCATAATATTAACGACCATCTGCCTGATATCATCATGTTTGGGAGAAATAATAGTTACAGCCGTGTACTCTTCAATTCCTTCTATAATAAAATCCAGCGTTTTCGAAGCGGCCAGGTAAGTGATCACAGAATATAAAGCTGTCTCAATATTTAAAATATACGCCGCCACAGTAAAAATGAGGATATTAAAAACAAGTATCACATCTCCAATCGTTATACCCAGCTTTCGGCTCAGGGCAATCGCCAGCACTTCGGTACCGTCAATCACACCGCCGCCTCTTACTGACAAACCAATACCCGCGCCGAGGAAAAAGCCGCCGAACACAGCCACCAGCAATTTATCATTTGTCATTACGGGAAAATGAACGAACGCTACTACCACTGATAAACCGGCGATACCGATGGCTGTCTTTATCGCAAAATCCTTGCTGATGGTGCGTGCGCCAATTATTACAAAAGGAAAATTGATAATAATCAATAAGTAATAAATAGGAATTTTTGTTGTTGCAACAATCAACAGTGATATACCGGTAGCACCGCCGTCTATAAAATTGTTAGGCAGTAAAAAACTTTCCAACCCAAATGCGGCGGAGAAAACCCCCGCGGTTATAAACAAAAAATTCCTTATATTTCGCACTATCGATACACGTGCGCGCCTGAAAGCCTTTGCCTGTTCATACGGAGAAAGGGCTCTGCCTCCGGGTTTGGCCGATTTTATTGCCGGGGGAAATAAACTAACAATAACAGCAGTTATAAATCTTTTCATAAGCTGATTTGTCGGAAAATACTAAAAATTTGTGAGAATGGCTTTGAGGTGTGAGGTATGAGCCTTCGATCAGCGGCGCCGATATCACTAGTGTAAATAACATTTTTGATGCGCGG
>JBDSBP010000109.1:0-7672 GCA_039921525.1 Chitinophagaceae bacterium
GAACCCGGATTTTGCCATTAAATTGTATAGGAATGATAGTGGATATTTCAGGGACATCAGTGTTCAGGCAGGAATTACATCCAATGTATTAACCTTTGGTTTGGGACTAGCCATTTCGGATATCAATAGCGATAGCTGGCCTGACATCTATGTTTCAAATGATTTTAATGAACCGGATTATTTATTTATTAATAATGGCGATGGCACTTTTACCGATAAGTTAACGGAAAGTATGAAACAAATCTCCATGTACTCCATGGGATCTGATATAGCTGATTATAACAATGATGGTATGCCCGATTTGGTCACCCTGGATATGCTTCCGGAGGATAACAAAACACAAAAGATGCACTCAGGAGCTGAGAACTTTGATAAAATGCAATTTTTGTTCAGAAAGGGTTTTTATAATCAGTTTAGCCGGAATATGCTTCAAAAAAATAATGGAGACGGAACATTTTCTGAAATAGGGCAGTTAGCCGGAGTTTCCAATACAGACTGGAGCTGGGCTGCTTTATTTTCAGATTTAGATCATGACGGCAACAAAGATCTCTTTGTAACAAATGGTTATGTAAAGGATTATACGGACATGAATTTTCTGAAATTTACGATGGATGAAACTATTCATGCCAGGCAGGAGGGAAAAGAGGTGGCCGTGAAAGATTTCATAGAAAAAATGCCCTCTATAGCAATGTCTAATTATATATTCAGGAATCTCGGAAACGACAGATTCGAGAATAAAGCGGTTGAATGGGGACTGGACCAAAAAGGCATTTCGGCAGGTGCAGCCTATGCGGATCTGGATAATGATGGAGATCTGGACCTGATAGTAAACAATACCAATGATTATGCAGGTATTTATAGAAACAACAGCGAGCTATTTAATAAGAATAATTATATAAAAATCAGGTTGCTGGGTGATAGGAAAAACTCCCTGGGTATAGGAGCAAAAGTGATTGTTTACAGCGTGGGTAAAAAACACTTCCAGGAGCAGATACCTGTTCGTGGATTTCAATCATCGGTAGATCCGATATTAAATTTCGGATTGGGGGAAAATAAGGATATTGATTCTATTCGGGTGGTATGGCCTAACGACAAGAGCCAGAAATTGGAGAATATTAAGGCAAACCAAATGCTTACTGTGGACATTAAAGATGCTGCTGCAGTTTCTAAATTCAATCCATTACCTGCCGATGGCAGTTATTTGGAAAGTTCGTCAGTTTTAAACTATAGTCATAGGGAAAATCAATTCAATGACTTCACCGTACAAACCTTATTACCTAGTTATTTATCCAGGCAGGGACCATGTATGGCAAAGGCAGATATGAACGGTGACGGGATAGAAGATTTGTTTATTGGAGGTGCAGCAGGACAAGCAGGCGCACTGTATGTTCAATCAGCTAAAGGAGATTTCACTCTAAAACCCTCATCGTCAATAGAAGCTGATTCACAAAGTGAAGATACTGCTGCCGAGTTTCTGGATATAGATGGAGATGGCGATATGGACCTTTATGTAGGTAGCGGGGGATATGAATTTGCTCCGGATGATATTTTATTGCAGGACCGAATTTACATCAATGACGGCAAAGGGAATTTTTTTAAGAAAAAAACAGGTGTTCCCAAAATGTTAATCAGTACCGGAAGTGTAAAAGCAGCTGATATCAACGGAGACGGGCATATGGATTTATTCGTGGGTGGAAGATTAATTGCCGGCAGGTATCCTGAGGCACCTGAAAGTGAGATATTGATAAATGATGGAAAAGGGAATTTTACAGATGCGACCAGTACCGTGGCTCCTGCAATTAAAAACGTAGGTATGGTTACTGATGCTGTATGGATTGACTTGAACCAGGACAATTTTGAGGACCTGATCATTGTGGGAGAATGGATGCCGATAAAAATTTTCCTAAATAATAAGGGTAAACTAACAGATGCCTCATCCACTTATATTAAATTTGCATCAACAGGTTGGTGGAATCGTATTTATGCCGACGATATGGATGGGGATGGGGATAAGGACCTGGTCATTGGAAATCTTGGCATGAACGCTCAGTTCAAGGCCAGCGAGAAGGAGCCTTTGAACTTGTATTATAAAGACTTCGATGGAAATGGTTCAATAGATCCCATCTTTTGTTATTATATAAATGGCATTTCTTATCCCGCAGCTTCAAAAGATGACCTAACAGAGCAGCTTCCGAGCCTGAAGTATAAGTACCTGGATTATTCTAAATACTCAGAAGCAACTATAACAGACTTATTCACTTCTAATCAGTTAAAGGATGCCGGGGTTCTTAAGGCTGAAATTCTGAAAACCGTTTATTTAGAGAATACTGGAAAAGAATTTAAATTAATACCGCTTCCGGTTGAGTCTCAATATGCGCCGGTATATGCGATCACATCTTTGGATGCCAATAAAGATGGTAAAAAAGATCTGCTGATTGCCGGTAATAATGCATGGACGCGAATAAAGTTTGGACAATTTACTTCCAGTAATGGCACCTTGCTGACTGGAAATGGGAAAGGAAGTTTTGAGTATGTACCGCAGTGGAAAAGCGGATTGAATATTAGTGGAGATGTGCGAAACATTCAGTCTTTCCGTTCCGGGAAGAATGCCGGGAGTAGATGTATTTTCGGAATAAACAATGCTCAGGCAAGAGCGATAAAGATCAAATGACCCGAATTTTATTTTTTTTGAAATAGATAAAAGCTATTTTAATTAATGGTACTTCGTATACTTTCGGGTAACCCATTACTTACAAATGCCTGAAGATTAAATGGAGAAAAGATAATTTCAGAACTCCTTACCTATCGCAAATTAATCTACGTGATTTTTAAAAATCAGCTTTAATTGTGTTCATGGTAAATTGGTTTCGGTTTGGTTTAAAATAATACATAAGTTGTTGATTGCTTCATTATATCTTGGTGCAGAAAGGCTTGCTACGCGTATGGTAAGGGTGTTTTCTTTGTCATTTGGAATGATGTCAGCCGGAGTATTAAAGAGTTGTTTTATTAACATCCGTTTCTCCTCTTTTTCTCGTAAAAAGTGAGGTGCTATAATTTCTGCCATTGCTGTTTCAGCCCGGTAGCAGATCATTTTAATAACATTCATAAACAATTTACTTTCCGGCTTTAGTTTGTCGTACCGGATGGCATCAGGCATCTCTTTGACTGTTATTTTATTGGGTATTATTGCCCTTTGTTGTACCAATATTTCTTTATCTTTTTTTAGAATTGCCAGCATTTCGATTGCCTTTATTTGTTGCTGTGTAAAATCAGGTAATTTATCGATGTGTTCTTCATTTATCTTTTCCAACACTTTGTAAAATTTAGCCTCCTGTCGTTGTATTTTTTCAGTGAGCTTTTTTATTTTATGGGTTATTTTCCGGTATCGTATCCCGTAAATGCGCCAGCTTTACCAGTCCACAGTCTTCCTGGTAATAATTGTTATCAAGGAGCCACTGATGTAAAGGGATGCTCTTGTTGTTGATAACCACATGGCAATAATCTGTAACTAATTTTTTATTTTCTGCATGTGGCTTATTATTTTTTTTATTTAAACCTCTTGCTTTTTTTATCTGGGTCTTTGCATAGCCTGCAAACGTATCAAGGCAAAGTTTGGAAAGAAAATCCCCCGGTTTGATCAAGTCCAATAACGGGTTTTTAAATAAAATCGAATTTTGCGGAGTACTTAATAGTTCTAATATATTTGGATTGTTTTTACACATAAGTTCCATGAACTTTCCTATTTCAAAGTAAACTTCATCGTTTGTTTTATTTGAAACCTGCTCGGTGAAAGTAAAGCCGTATAATTCGTTCAGCGGCAATATAAAAATACCTTTTATATCAGTGTCTGACGAAGCTATATTCAGATTAAAAGCCCTGCTACCGCTTATGCATTTTAACAGGAGATGCTTTGGTTGCGCTATCAGCCGGTCAAAGGTCATTGTGGTGAAATAAAATTTAGAAATATTTTGTCTAAGACGTCAGCATTATTTTTCACATCTGGTAATACAATAGATTTTTCTCTCAACTAGCGGTAGTGTATTATTAATCCATTCCTGTAAACAGGTATTGGCAATAACGAATGTTTTTTCATTTGAAGATTTTTTTTTCTCAAGTAAGCCATCTACAATAGACTGCCATTGATCATCTTTTATAATTATTCTTAGTTCAGCAAATTGCATTGGGGGCACTGTTTTATTTTCCACTATCCATAAAGCCGCAAGGGCGGATCTTAAAGTGTAAAAGTATTTTTTAATATTAACTGATGGAGATTGAAGATCTTTTTCAAAAGTATTATTTGCCATGGAAAGGTAATGATGACATCCTGCCCTTAAAGAAAAGTATTCAGGCATTAAGGTATTCATCTCAATTAAAAAAGATGAATCATTTTTATAGTTTACGGGCGATTGCAGCCATTCATATAACGGCGCATTAGATTTAAGAAATAATTGCAACGCTTTTCGAATATCCCAGCCACTAATATCAACAATTTCATTTACTGGTACTTCAATCACATCCCTTCTATTCTTTATGGTTAAGTAATTTGTCAACTCCCGCCTATAAATAAAGCGGACATCGTAATCACTATCAGGTGAGGGGAACCCCCAAGCCCTGCTTCCTGATTCGCATGCGTAAAGAACACTTATATCATGGGCGATTTCAATCTGCCTAAGATGTTTATTAATTTCTTCTAACATTAAGTATAATTGGCTTTCGTTTGGTGATGTAAATACTGCAATTTGCACCATACAGCAAAATTTTTATTAGGTTCTTGTGCGTTTGGCGGTAACTTAGATAAAGCGGAGCACTTTGAATAAAAGGTTCATAACATGAATACTTCATGGAAGCAATGCGTGACGATTGTCGTTCGGCTATACCTCCTTTATTAGGATTCTGAGACAATACTAAACCGGGCGGTAATTCTGAAAATCCGGGCGTGTACGCACTTGCCAATATCTGGAAAGTCCAGACGTTCCAATCAAGAATTGATTATCGGGGACCAATTCCATATTCCCAGGGTAGGAAATGGTGTTCTTCTTTAGTTTGCTTCAATCCATTCTTCAACCATTTAATTGGGGCGTCAATTTTATCTTCCCCGCAAAGGATCCTGTCATTGAATCAGTCAATGGTAGTTAAAATACAGGTTCGTTCATCAGGCGATTGGCCATTAAGAGGTTCTTCTGTTGCAAATGGACAAGCAATAAATTATAGAATGGCAAAAGTTCTTTGAACAGAGCAAATGCCTGCTGAAAGTCAAGAATAGCTTCGTCTATTTTCCGGTGATCTTGAGAATCATACCACGGTTCATGACTACAAAGTATCTGGACTTTGACAATCTCATTTGCACAGCAACCATTCAGGGTGCCTTGCTCAGACCTCAAACCCGATACCTCATACCCGTTTCACCAATTGTATTACAGGCATCGGTGAGTAGTACCCTGGCTTCCTTTAGTTCTGCGAGTTCTTCCAGTAAATAATTCCGGTAAATATATTTCACGGGGTCAACGAGTATTGTATGATGCGTGTTGCCATCAATTCCTTTGCATCTGCTATTTTTTCCAGGTCGTCTTGTTGCCGCTCTAACGTTTTTTTCAAGAGTGCATTTCCTTCTTTTTTCCTTCCTTCATCTGAACTCGGTCGAGTGGGAGCGCTCCTTTATTTTAAGGCTGTTGAGTGGTGTTTGCATAAAATTGAGCTAAAAAGTCTTCTAAAGTCAGTGTGCTATCAAAAAATTGTGCTTTTAAGTAAAGACGCGAATATTCGCACCTTTTTATATGTTTGCTTCGTAAGCATAGCACAGTAAAAGTTGCTATGGTTTGATTCTTACTGAAGCTTCTCCCTGTCCTATCTTTGTGGTTCAAACTAAAAAAAATGTACGTCTTATGAAATTATTTTTGTCTTTGTACTGCCTCCTGTTATGTTACCATGCAGCTCATTCACAATCCGATAGCCTGCCTATTAATCGCATACAGGTAATTGGCTCACACAACAGCTACAAGCAGGCTATTGACCCGGTCTTATTTTCTGTATTAAGCAAAACGGATTCAGCTTCTCTATCCAAAATTGATTATGACCACATCAGCTTAACAGAGCAATTAGACCTGGGGCTACTTAATCTCGAAATAGACGTATATGCTGATGAAAAGGGAGGAAAATATGCACACCCGAAAGGATTAGACTGGGTGAAAGGACAACAGCCATATCTTGATTTGGCAGGAGTAATGAGCGAGCCCGGCTTTAAAATATTTCATATACCGGATATTGATTTCCGTAGTAATAGCCGCACTTTTAAACAGTGTCTGGAAGAATTAAAAAGGTGGTCGCTGGCGCACAAAGATCATTATCCTGTTTTCATTACTATGAATGCCAAAGATGATGCGATCAATAAGCCCGGTTTTACTATACCTGAAAAATTTACTCCCGGTGTTTATGATGAATTAGATAAAGAAATAGTGCAAAATCTCGGCAGGGAAAACGTTATAACCCCAGATGATGTTCGTGGTAACTACAACACCCTTGAAGAAGCGGTATTAAAGGGTAAATGGCCAACATTGAAAACTGCTAAAGGAACCTTCATTTTTATTCTGGATGAGACAGGTGCAAAAATTGACCAATATGTAAAAGACCATGCTTCCTTAAAAGGAAGAATTTTATTTGCAAATGCTCAACCCGGCACACCCGAGGCTGTAATTCTTATCAGAAACAATCCCAAAACAGACAGCATTGCAGCCCTGGTTAAAAAAGGATACATTGTGCGTACAAGAGCCGATGCAGACACCCGTGAAGCAAGGCAGAATGACTATTCTTCATTTGAAGCTGCCTGCAATTCCGGAGCACAAATTATTACAACCGATTATTATCGTAAAAGCACCCATTTTCCGTCAGATTATATCATCCGTTTTAAAGATGCCGCATACCGCAGAATAAACCCGGTAAAATAATGATTAAAAACACTATTGTCAGACTGAAATTAAAAGTCACGGAAAAAAAGGCAGTTCCGATGAAGCACCTAATTAGTTATGTTTGGGTTACTGGTAGTTTGGTTTTTATAAAATAATACTTCGTTGAAAACCGGTTCTTTTTCAAAACATATCGCTTGCTTTTAACGGTCATTTCTTTAAGGAGAGGAAGAATATATTCCAGATCGTTTTCACTACTAAATTACTGAGATGCGTAGCAAATCAATATTTATCGATTGCTTAGGAAGATTAAGCAAGTGTAGCAAGTCGATATATCCACCTGTAATATCGTTTCAACTGAATATGGTGCGTCCATTCCGTGCTTACTGACAACAACACTTCTCATCCGTGAAATAAAAAAAAATCCCGTTTCCATAATACCATTGGTCAATTCCGATGTATTGTATAAAAGACAAAAGATAAAACTTTATAAGGCTGAAGAATTAGAATCACTTGCGGATAAGTATTTAAAAAATCAATGCACACCAGAGGAGGCAAAATTGGTTCTTGACTGGTTTGAAAGTAAAACAGGACAAAGATATTTACAGGACCAACTCGACGAGGATACTCAACTATTACAAAACGAAATCCATGATTATTTTTCGGCAGGTACAATTTCGCGAGCTGCGGAAAGACGCACAGAGCAGGACATAAAGGAAATGAAAAAAACGATCGAAGAATATGATTACAAAACCAGCCAGGAACAATCGGTA
>JBDSBP010000110.1:0-10020 GCA_039921525.1 Chitinophagaceae bacterium
TTTTGCAGAACCGTAACCGGCATTGTTTGGCCCGGAAACAAGGGCGTTTTTGCTTACGATATTTAAAACATCTCCTCCAATATTCTGTTTGCGCATTTCTGCAACACCAGCCTGTGTGATCATAAACTGTCCCTTAACCAGTACATCGTACAACAGGTCCCAGTCTTTTTCCGTATGGTCCTGGATAGTTTTTGAGATAGATAATCCGGCACAGTTTACTACAATATCGATGCCCCCGAAAGCCAGTGCCGCTGTTTCAAAAACATTAGCGATATGTTCAGTATCCGTTACATCCAGTAAGGCGCTGGTGTAAGCATCTTTTCCAAATTGTTTTTTAAATTCGGCATCAGCGAGTTCCAGCCGCGACGGATCGTTGTCATTAAGTACTACACAGGCACCTTCTTCCACGAATTTTTTTGCTATAGCTTTTCCAATGCCGCCGGCGCTACCGGTGACCATCGCGATCTTGCCAGACAATGCCTTTGGCTTTGGCATGCGCTGTAACTTGGCTTCTTCCAGCAACCAGTATTCTATGTCGAAAGCTTCCTGCCTTGGTAAGGAGGTATATTCAGAAATAGCTTCCGAACCCTTCATTACATTTATAGCGTTAACATAAAACTCCGCTGCCACTCTTGCCGTTTGCTTGTCCTTGGCAAAAGTAAACATGCCGATGCCAGGATATAATATTACTACCGGGTTAGTATCGCGTATGCCCGGGCTGTTAGAATGTTTGTTGGTTTCATAATATTCCTTGTACATCTTGCGGTACGCTTCAAAAGCAGGCGCAAGGGTTTCCTTCAGCTTTTTAACATCTGAAAGATCTTCTTCCGGCTTAAGGTCTAGTACCAGGGGACTTATTTTTGTGCGCAGAAAATGATCGGGACAACTAGTACCCATGGGTGCGAGGCGCTCGAGATCATTTGAGTTGATGTATTCCAAAGCCCTGTCGTCATCAGTAAAATGACCAATCATATGTTGGTTGGAAGAACAAAATCCACGTAACACAGGAGCCAGTGCAGCAGCCTGTTTTAAACGGATGCTTTTTTCAGGAGATTTTATTTTTGCGCCACCAAAGGTGTTTGGATTCCTGGCATAATTTTCTTCGAGATATTCCGCACATTTTTCGATAACCTCCAGGGTGTTGATATAACTTTCGTAGGCAGTATCTCCCCATGTAAACAACCCGTGGGAACCTAGCATAATACCTCTTATCAGGGGGTTTTCATCCAGGCACTGGCGTAATTTTAAACCCAGGTCAAAACCGGGTCTCTGCCATTCTACCCAGCCAATAGAACCGTTAAAAAGTTCTTCGGTAATTCGCTTGCCGTCTTTGGCCGCTGCAATGGCGATCGCTGCATCGGGATGAAGATGATCAATATGTTTGAAGGGCAGGAAACCATGAAGGGCCGTATCGATAGAGGGAGCTTTTGAATTAAGATCAAAAATAGAATGGTTGAATAGCTCTACCATTTCGTCTTCGAATTCAATACCCCTGTAAATATTTTTAAGGCTTGATAACCTGTTTACATATAAAGCCGCTAACCCACTTCGCTTCAGCGTTCCCAGGTCGCCACCCGAACCTTTCACCCACATTACTTCCGTTGTTTCACCTGTAAGAGGATCTTTTGCAAAAGCCTTACACGACGTGTTTCCTCCACCATAGTTGGTAAGGCGCAAATCGGCGCCCAACAGGTTAGAGCGGTAGATCAATAAAGCTACTTCATCTCCGGCCAACTTCGCAGCTTCTTCTTCATCCCATAAATAACTTACGTGTTTAAAAACGGTTGTTTCAGGAGACATAATCAGATTTTTTAGAATTATTATTAAGGTTTAATCTTATTGCCATATCCAACAATCAAAACAGATAGTATAATTATTATTATTCCTATTATTACGGTGGAGTATGTTATTTTTCGCACCCCTTTCCATTCCTTTAGCACGAGCCCCCACATGTTGGCAACCAGTATAATAAATGCCATATGTAAAATCCATGAACTAGGGCCGTTGCCTAATTTGCTCTCGCCCATTCCATAGAAGAAAAATTGCAAGAACCAGGTTGTTCCGGCCAGTGCCGAGAAAATATAATTCGACAGCAAAGGCGTTTTTTTGTTGGTATAATCTCCAAAAGTTTTATTCTGGGCGTTTAAAATCATACACCAAATAAAATTGGTTGTTAATCCACCCCAAAGCACTATCACATAAGTAACATTATTTTGAAACAGGAAATCTCCCTGCCCGGGATGAAGGTTCTTCCAGATTTGATTTGCCTCGTTGGCCATATCTTTACCCGCATCTAATCCGAAAGCAAAACAAGCGCTAAGCACACCGGAGATAATGGAAACAAACAATCCCAATCCTACTTTATAATCCTTGTTTTCGGAAATCCGGTTACTCCTGATGAGGTCCTTTTCTTTCATCGTCCCTGCCTTGCCACATACGATAATACCTATAACACATACGACTATGCCTAATAAAACCAGCTGGCCCCAATGGTTGCTAACAAGGTCTGTAAAGGTGTCCTTTCCTGCCTTAGGGTAGAAGTCGTAATAAATGGAAGGGATAAGTGCACCAAAAACAGAGCAAAGACCTAATATAATTGAACTGCCTAATGCTACACCCAGGTATCTTACACCCAAACCATAGGTTAAACCGCCGATACCCCAAAGCAAACCAAAAAAATATGTGAGCCAGAGAACATTCGAGTCGGTATGTTTTATTATTTCACCAAAATTGGGGATAGTAAGATAAGCAGCCAATGGTGGAACAATAAGCCAGGAAAAAATTCCGCCAACAATCCAGTAACTTTCCCAGGCCCAGCCTTTAACTTTTTTATAGGGTATGTAAAAACTTCCTGAAGCAAAACCCCCGATAAAATGGAAAATTACCCCTAAGATTGCTTGCATGCGTTAATAATGTTTTCTGATGGCTTTTACAACCGAAGCATAAAAATAGAACACAATTTGTGTTAAGCTGTCATGTACTGTCATGGTGGAAGAATTTGGGTGTTGACTTCCGAAGTTTTTAAAACTTCGAAAGTCTAAACCAGGGATGACGTATCTCTGGTTTAGACTTTCGAAGTCTTGGAGACTTCGGAAGTCTAAGTCGTACAAACCTCGTAAGTCAAAGTCCACTAATCGAACTTCCAAACTAACGAGACGTCAACCCTCCCAACTCACCATATTTAAACGGCTTTCCGCCTGCCATGATCTCTTGTGTTTTTTCGTCGAATGTTGCTTTTTCGCCGGTATGTACAGCAGCAGTTGTCATGCTAACCGCAATGGCATGGCTGTAGCCTGCTTCAACGGGCGCATTCGGTTGTTTCCTGCTGCGTACACATTCCATCCAGTTACGCATGTGTGCGGAGGTGAGTGAATCACCGCCGGTATTGGCAGATGAACTCACCTTTTCACCAGTGGTAGCCAGGTTGATCTCCGGTAATAAGAAGGGCTGCATTTTCATTGCTTTGGCAGGGCCCTCTTTAAGTCCGCCTTTTGGAGACACCTTATTATCATCGAGGTTAAGGGAACCACCGTTGGAGAAATATATTTCTTTAGGATCATCATCCCCATTATGCATGCGGGAGGCAAATGTTACCTGGAATCCTTTTGTAAGGTCATCCAGCGGGCCATAGTCGAAAACAGCCGTGATGGTGTCCCAGTTCTTTCTGCCATCTTTCCACATATAAATTCCGCCATTGGCAACTACGCTTCTTGGGTGTTTTAACCCGGAGAACCAATGTACGGTATCTATCTGGTGCGACATCCACTGACCGGGCAAGCCGGATGAATAAGGCCAGAACAAACGGAATTCCAGATATTTACGAGGGTCAAAGGTATCTGCTGGACGGTTCTGCAAAAAGCGTTTCCAGTCTGTATCCTGCTCTTTCAGCAGAGGAACAACATCGGGCCGGCGCCAGCGACCAGGCTGGTTTACGTTCCAGGTAAGTTCCACCATAGTGATATCGCCGAACTTGCCGCTTTTAATGAAGTCATCTGCAGCATGATAATTAGGGCCGCTTCTCCGTTGGGAGCCTATCTGCAAAATTTTGCCGGATGCTTTGACTGCTTTTAAGGCATCCCTGTTGTCTTCCATCGTTTCGGCAAAAGGTTTTTCGCAGTAAACATCACAATTGGCTTTTACCGCTTCAATGGCGCAACGGGCATGTGAAAAATCCGGTGTGCTGATGATCACGGCATCTACTTCTTTAGAGCTGTAGAGTGCATCGTTATTTACAAAAGATTTGATATCATGTCCGAATTTTTCCTTAAGAAATGCCGATCCATCTTCTCTTCTCTTTTTCCATAAATCCGATACTGCCACCATATCAAAATTTAATTCTTTATAATGATTCATAAAACTCGGCAGAAGGGACTGACGGAAACGGTCGGAATATCCAACCACCCCAACTCTTACACGATCATTGGCTCCAATGATCCTTGCATAGCTTTTAGCACTGAACCCCATGGCACCAATGTATACACCGGCCCCCGCTACAGCTGACTCTTTTAAAAATGAACGTCGTGATTTTGTCATGATATGAAGTTTTAATTATTATGATTTTGCTATCAGCTATTAGCTGTCAGCTATTAGCGAAGTAAAATCCAGATTAAAGGTAAAATTCACTTTTCGAATCTAAAGAATTCATCAAGCTCGTGATCCCCTGATAACCGATAGCCGATAGCCGACAGCCTTCTTCACAGTTCCTTAATCTTCAGGCTGCGAAAATGCACCAGGCTTCCGTGTTCCTGCAGCAGGATATATCCTTTTGCGGGGAGTCCAAAATTTGGTAAACTTTTATATTTACTCTTTGCTATCAAAGCTTTAAACTCAGGAGAGCCGCGAATATATTCTACAACCTTGTACCCGTTCAGCCAGTGTTGCACCTTGTTATCGGGATAAACGATTATCATGGCTTTGTTCCACTCGCCCAATTTCTTGTGTGGATCAGGAGTTTTCTTGGAAGGAATCAGGTCGTATAAAGAACCTACTGTTCTGTCACCATTTTCGCCGGCTTTAGCATCAGGATGTTTATCATCATCCAGCACCTGGTACTCCAAACCCAACGCTGAGCCAGGTTTTGCGGGATCAACGGTTACGAAATATTTAACACCGCTATTGGCGGTATCCGTTAATTTAAATTCAAACTGCAATGCAAAAGAACCATATAAATCATTGGTGATAATATCTCCTCCTGTGGCGTGCGTGGCTCTTCCTGTCGGTAGCACGCTCAACTCCCCATCCTTTATTTCCCAACCGTGTTCGGGAAATGTTTTTTGATAAGGGCCATGCCAGCCGGCTGTTGTTTTTCCATCCCACAACAACCTTACCCCGTTTCTTTTTTCCTGTTCAGACAAGTTGTTAGGAAGCATATTAACCACAAAAACCTCGTCATACGGGGAAGGGTTAAGGTTCTCTGTTTGAATGCGGATATTACGCCAGCGGATGGTTCTCCCTACCTCCGATTCTTTGCCGATAGCATGTACCTGCAAAGCAATAAAACCTTTAGGCGTCATATTATCTATGAGGTGGGCGCAGGGTATTCCGTTGAGCCAGGTGCGGATAGTATTGCCAATACATTCAACCCGGTATTTATTCCATTGGCCCTGTTTGTAGGCTTTTTTGGCTCCCTCATTGTATTCCATTGGATATAACCAACCCCGCCTGGCTTCATCATAAATTCCCCCGCTCCATGCACGGGGAGAAGGATCAACTTCTACCTGGTATCCGTGAACTCTTCCGTTCTGGTAGGCATCGCTACTTTCACTACGTATTTGAATTCCTGAATTCATCATACTGTCCATTCTCAGATCAAGTTCAAGAATGAAGTCACCATACTCTTTTTCGGTCACCAGGAATGAATTCGGTGTTTTGTAAACCGTGGCTCCTACAATTTCGCCGTTGTTGGCAGTATAAATTGCTTTACCATTTAATTGTTTCCAGCCATTAAGGTCTTTGCCATTAAAGAGATTCTGCCAGGCAGAAGGAGCCGATGTTTGAGCCAGTCCGAAGTAGCTGTTCGTCAATAATAGAAGAAAAGAAAGTAATAATTTATTCATACAATTTAAAAGCAATCTTTAAAGTACCCCCCAATGATAGGGTTTCGATGAAGAAGAATAAACCATTTAGCCTCGCTAAAAATACAGCTTTATCGATTATGAATTGTCTAAGCAAGTTCCTTTAACAGCGTTTGCTTAATATAATTGCTGCTTTTTGTGATGCTTTCGATAGGATCGATATCAAAGTTTTCCTGTTCCATGTAAAAACGTTTCATGCCGGAAAGCTTTGCGTTGGCAAATATTTTCTTGAAATCAATGCTGCCATTGCCGATTTCGGTATTGCGGTTGGTTTTAGATTTATCCATGTCTTTTACATGCCACATTTCAAAACGTCCCGGGTATTTTTTAAACATTTCTACCGGGTCTTGTCCGCCTCTTACTGCCCAGTAAAGATCCAGCTCCATATGCAGTAACGCCGGGTCAGTTTCTTTCAGCAATACATCATAACCTGAAACACCTCCATTTAAAGGATCAAATTCAGTATTGTGGTTGTGGTAGCCTAATTTAATGCCTGATGATTTACAAATCTTGCCTGCCTGGTTAAACCGTTCCGCCACCCTCTTGTAATCATCTGTTGTTTTTGAGTTGGCATGACTGAAACTGGAAACAGTCAGGTATTCCTGTCCTACCGCCTTGGCCTTATCTATCTGAACCTTCACATCATCATCGGGGCCGTTATTCAGCAGGTATTTGTCGATGGTGTAGTGGCCGCTTAATGAAGTAA
Source organism: Chitinophagaceae bacterium (assembly GCA_039921525.1). Lineage (GTDB taxonomy): Bacteria > Bacteroidota > Bacteroidia > Chitinophagales > Chitinophagaceae > JADCRZ01. Next base: position 6,781 of record JBDSBP010000110.1, read on the forward strand.
GATGGTTTTTGACAAGCAGTTCCTTAAAGGCTTTAGGCTCCAATCCGAAGAACTGGCCGCCATAAGTTTCTACATCACTATAACCTGCTTTAGATATTTTGGCTAAAAAGCCGTCTACATCTTTACCGATTATTTCGCGAATGCTGTATAACTGGATACCGATCTTCATATCTTTTGCAAATAAAGAAGAGGGTTTCATCGCTAAACCGGCCGTCAATAAACCGGAGCGTTTAATAAAGGATTTCCTGGTGATCATTGTTTGTTTGATTAATGATAAGTGATAAATTAATTACGAATTAAAAATTACGAATTAAAATTGTTGCAGTGGGCTCTGCTCATACCTGATACCTCATACTTCATCCCCAGAGGGCGTGATCTGCATGCGTATCCTGGCCGGCCCATATTTTCTTTGAGCTCCAGTCGGCAGCGGCGCCGCTCCAGAATTCATCTTCGGGAGGAAGGCCCAATGCAAGAAAACCGGTAGATGTTAAATACAGGCTTCCTGTTGAAATATAATCTTCTCCTAACGAAAGCTGGTGACCGGCCAGGCCGATCTGTAACCATCCGTTGCTGTCGAAATTATTGGGCGATTCAAAAATCTTTTTCATTACCGCCGTGAGTGCAGATCGCACCTGCATAGGTGATACACCGGTAGGCAGGCTTTTCATTAACGCGATTTGCGACAATGCCTGGAAGGCGCCGATACGGTAACATATTGATCGGCCAATAACCGGGAAAGTTCCATCCGGCGCGATCAAGCGCTCCTGTATGAACGCGTATCGCTGCGCTCTTCTTAGTGTTGTATCATACGCTTCTTTTCTTATAATACCTTTTGATTGCATCGTTTGAATTACCTGCAGCATCATGGGATGTATTACGTAACTATTATAATAATCCCAGTGAAAAGTATCACCATCGCCATAAATACCATCGCCTTTATACCATTCATTATGTTTTTTTGTGGCATAATCCAATCGCACAATATCATACTGCTCATCAAAACGAAGGAACATGGCTTCTACCATGGCCATAAACAACAACCAGTTATTATACCCCGGTGGAACTCCCCTGGAAAGCCGTAGTGCAGTTAGCACTTGTTCTTTTGTACTGGCCGAAAGTTTTCCATAGATCTGTTTAGGAGCGCGTATAAGGCCATGCGCAAAGAATGCTGCATCCACTAACGACTGCGATGGAGTAATACTCGGTTTGCCAAAGTTCATATAATCTTTGGACGATGGGTTAACGGCATTTTCAATACAGCTTATGGTAAGATCGATATAAGTCTTGCGTAGCTTGCCTTCCGGAGTGTCGTCTGGTCCCAGTTCGAGCCAGGGAGCCATACCAGCCAGCAATCGACCAAAAGCCTCGAGGTAGGTAAACTTACTGCGGTCGTCCTTTTTGCCCGGCTGCGCTTCTACCGGCATATTTTGCTTAAGCGTTTGTTTGCTGAGATTCAGCAATAAGGGATCGGCTATTTTGGTGAGCGTTTTAATCCAGTATTCCCGGTCATTTAGTACAGGTTTGGCGGTTGTTTGTTTATTACTGTTCCTTGTTTGCGCCCTTGCGTCCAGGCCAATCACAGGTGCAGCTATAGCCAATGCAGAAAGGTTTTGTACAAAATTTCTTCTTTTCATTTTCATATGTTAACAGGCTGGTTAGGATACAGCGTTAACTGTTAAAAGGTCAAACAAATGAGTTCAAAAATAATCTTTTCGGTATTCAATAGTACAAGTGAATAATAAAGTTGGATAAATTCTGCCGGTATGCGGAATTTTACAATCAAATAGTGCTTAGATGAAAAAAAAGTGCGAAACTTGTTATCCGGCTACCTTACCTGGTGTCATATCAATCATAAACTGTCTGTATGCTGGCTGTTAGTGCTGGCTGTTAGCTATCAGCAGTCAGCTATCGGGAAAACAATTCGAGAAGTAGCTTCCTCCCGATAGCTGATAGGGGAAGGCTGATAGCCAAAGCGTCATTTTAAAGTTGTCATAACACTAGATTAGATTATTCTAAATTTTAAACCTCAGATGTCAATACTTAACAAATTTGAATTGAAAAACAAAACAGCCCTGGTAACGGGTTGTAAACGGGGAATTGGAAAAGCCATGACGCTGGCACTGGCAGAAGCAGGAGCAGATATCATTGGAGTTTCTGCTACGCTTGAAACAGAAGGGAGCCAGGTAGAACAGGAAGTAAAAGCACTGGGAAGATCATTTAAAGGATACCAGGCGGATTTTTCTGTTCGCAACGAAGTGTATGCTTTTATTGAAAATGTTAAAAGCGCACATCCTGTCATCGACATCCTTGTTTGTAACGCAGGCACCATTTTGCGCAAACCGGCTGCCGAACATCCTGACGAATACTGGGATAACGTAATGGAAGTGAACCTTAATGCCCCATTTATTCTTGCCCGCGAATTCGGTAAAGACATGTTGGGTCGAGGCAACGGTAAAATAATTTTCACCGCATCCTTGCTGTCATTCCAGGGTGGGATAAATGTTCCCGGTTATGCTGCCAGCAAAGGCGCCATCGCCCGACTAACTATGGCACTTTCTAATGAATGGGCAGCCAGCGGTGTAAATGTAAACGCGATTGCACCGGGCTATATAAGCACAGATAATACCGAGGCGTTACGCGGAGATCCCGAACGGAGCAGGAGTATATTAAGCCGGATACCCGCCGGAAGATGGGGCGAAGCGGAAGACATGAAGGGCGCCACTCTTTTTCTTGCCTCACCCGCTTCAGATTACGTAAACGGCATCGTACTTGTTGTAGACGGCGGATGGATGGGGAGGTAATTGTTAATGGTTAATGGTTAATTCTACTTTGACAAGTTATGAAGTGTTCTGTTGATTCTGCTGCATCTCTGTGTAACAAATATATTACATAGAGTTACACGGAGAAGGCACGGAGAAGGCACAGAGTTTCACGGAGGGCCTCCGTGTATCTCTGTGCCTTCTCCGTGTAACTCCGTGTAACAAATATATTACATGAAGTTAAAGAATGTTCGAAAGGGAACGGTTACTTGTAATTGAAAAATTATCTATTCGCAAGTCGTTCTATAGAGTAGATTAACGGGCTTTATACTTTTTCTGAAGCTTTTTACGCGGATAATACCGCTCCGGTAATGTAAATTTGAATATGCCGACTACCTTCAACCGATAACAAAAAGCCGGTTTGACTTGTCAAAGTAGAATTAATTATTAATGGTTAATGGTTAATTGGCTGCAGGGGCAA
>JBDSBP010000111.1:0-21285 GCA_039921525.1 Chitinophagaceae bacterium
TATGCTGCCAACCAAAAAGAGAGTTCGACCTGGGAGGTCTTCGAGACCTCACAGGTCGAACTCTCTTTTTGGTTTTTGGTCAGCCTTAATGTAAGGCGAAACCTTAAACCTGGTAAAAATTCAAACAATTCAATCCCCATAATTTTTCTTTTTCCACTGCACTCAAAAAGCACGTATTCTTATCCACTATTTCACACACCTGCGAATAAGAAGCAGCTGTAAGGCACACCGGCCAGTCGCTACCAAACAATACCCTGTCCGTTCCAAATATATCAAGTACAATAGAGATATAAGTAGCGAAACTGGAAATATTCCAATTCTTCCAATCCGCTTCAGTTACCAGCCCTGCAATCTTGCAATATACGTTTTCATGCTTGTCGAAGACCGACAGGTCGTGTTTCCAGTCCTTTACTAATTCTTCCTTTATATAAGGCTTCGCCAAATGATTAATGACAAACTTCTGATCGGGGAATTTCTCCACAAATTTTAGGGCATATTTCAAATGTTCAGGATAAATAAGTATATCATACGTGAAATTATATTTCTGTAGTAATGAAATCCCACGACAGAAATCTTCTCTTAATAAGAAATCATCCTGCTGTTCTGCCTGTACGATATGCCTGAATCCTTTTAATGCTTTAAACGTTGAAAAATAGTCCAACTGGGCGCTGATATTTTCGGCTCTGAAGTCAACCCATCCAACAACTCCTTTTATGATATCATGTTTATCTGCGAGCCCTAACAGGTAATGTGTTTCATCTTCTGTCTGATCTGCCTGTACTGCGATGCAACCATCAATATTATTTTCCGCCATCAGTTTTTCCATCGTTGTAGGCAAAAAATCCTGCCTGAGAACAGACATAGAATCGGTGATCCATGAAGTATCCCGCATGGTATTAAATTCCCAGAAATGCTGGTGGCTGTCTATTTTCATGGTAATAGTTTATTAGGGTGGGGTTTAATTTCCATCAATTTTTTATGGTTGGCAGGAAGGGCCTATAGGTTCAAACGTTTTATATCCCAATACAAATTCCTGGTGACCTAAGCTTTCAGAGCAGCTTTTTTCGCCCCTGGCAATGCTAACTATCTTCTCAAAAATTTCTTCTCCCACCTCATTTAGGGTGGCTTCATCCCTTAGAATTTTACCCGCGTTAATATCCATATCATCCTCCATTCTCTTAAATGTATCCGGATTGGCACAGACTTTTATAACCGGTGAAATAGCAGAACCTACTACAGAGCCCCTTCCGGTTGTAAACAAAACACAATGCGCGCCGGAAGCTATCAGTTCGATAATTTCAGAACTGTCATTCGGGTTAGGGAAGCCGAAACGGGGATCGCCATCCGGTACGATGTCCATTAAAAACAATCCATGTTTTTGAGGAATATCTCCGGGTTTAATTAACCCGGAAATCTTTGAATTCCCCGCTTTATAATACGCACCCATCGCTTTTTCTTCCAGCGTAGTTAAGCCACCCTCGGCATTACCCGGCGCAAAACTTCCATGGCCCATTATGGTATAATACTTCGCTGCTTTTTCTACTGACTTCTTTAGCTCCACAGCTAATGCAGGTGTAACGGCCCGGTTGCTCATTATTTCTTCCAACCCGATCATCTCGCCGGTATTTTCAAAAATAGCCGTGGCACCCTGTTCAACTAATAAGTCAAATGCTTTTCCTACGGCGGGATTGGAAGTAATACCGCTGGTGGCATCACTACCTCCGCAAACAACTCCTACCACCAGGTCAGGAATTTCAAAATCTACTACCGGTACCGTTTTTATTGTATCAAGTGCGGATGAAATAAATTCCACTCCATCAGCTATTGTTTTTTTGGTACCCCCGATAGTCTGGATACCTAATAATTTTACCGGCCTTCCACTTTCTTCAATAGTTTCAAACAATCTCCTGCGGTTAAAACTTTCGCAGCCTAATGAAACCAATAGCACAGCGCCAACATTCGGATGGGTGCAGAGTGAATTCATCATTTTATCTGCGTAGCCATTTGGATAACATCCTCCGAAGCCAATGAGATGGATAGGTTGACCATGGAAATGCATCGTTATTTCGCGCGACACATGATGCGCGCATTCAACCAGGTAAGCAACAACAACTATATTACGGATACCTTTCCTTCCATCTTTTCGCAGGTATCCTTTTAACTCATTTCGTTGAAATAAATTCATGGTCCAGTGTATAAGTTGAAATATAATCACTCTTCATATTATGAAGATGTACATGAGAGCCAATAGAAATATCTTCCACTGCAGAACCTATGGGCACTCCGAATTTTATGATTTTTTCTCCCTTCAAAATAGTACGCTCTGCAATCTTATGCCCTAATCCAAGTGCTTTATCAAAAATGATTTTACTATTTTTAATGTGTACTTCATCACCTGGTACTATGCTGCTTCTGACAACCAGCACATTATCTGCTTCATTTATCTTCATCAATTTGTTCATGATAAAATGATTGATGGAATTTATAATGGCATACTTACCGCTTTATAGGTTCTTATCTTATTGCCACGCACAGCAAAATAGAGGATAAACAAATAGGCAGGTAAACAAACCAGGTAAGCAAGCTGGTAAGAGGCAACGTCTGCAACATACCCGAATAATAAAGGCAAAATAGCACCGCCGGCAATTCCCATTACTAACAGGGCTGAACCTGTTTTGGTAAACTTACCTAATTCATTCAAAGCAAGCGGGAAAATGGCGGGCCACAATAATGAATTGGCAAGACCAAGAATGGTTACCAGGTAAATTGATATGTGTGCCGGAATTATAGCGATACAAATGGTGGTTACTATGCCGAGTAAGGCACATAATTTTAAGGCTACAGACTGACTTACCGTTTTAGGTATAAATTTGGTGCCTAATAAATAACCCACTACCATGCCTGCCGAAGTAAACCAAACGTAATTTTCGGGCGATGGCAACTTTAAAATAGTAGCATAATCATTTATTGAACCCAACGCAATAATTTCAACGCCCACGTCAAAAAAGATGGCCAGGACACCCAGCAACAAATGAGGGAATTGAAAGATGCTTGTTTTTGAATTGCCATAGGTGGAGACAACAGACTCGCTTTGATCCTCCTCATCTTCACCAACTGCCTTAAGTTCAGGGAGAGGGGAGAAGTAAGATAAAATTCCTATGATAATCATTATCCCTGTAATAATATAAAAAGGAATTATTACATCATCGATGCGAACAACAGCCAGGTTCATGAAGCCGGCCAAAATAAACGACGCTCCTGCAAATGCCAGTTTATCACAAATTCCCATAATGCAAATACGGCTTGCGGCACTCTCGTTCGGACCCAAAATGGTTACGTATGAATTGATAGCTCCCGTAAGTAAAGTTTGTCCCATCCCGACAATGAATAAGGCTATCAAAAATAAGGGAAAACTTACGATGTGTGCAGCGTATCCAATCAAAAAGAAGCCTATCGCTATGATCAGGAAAGCGGCTGTTATACCGCCTTTATAACCAATCCGGTTAATGATCGCACCGGAGGGAGCGCCAAAAACAACATACGCTGAAAACGTTGCTGTCATAATAAGGTACGACATTTTAGTGGAGATGCTGAAGGCTTCTTTTATAAAGGGGATAAAAAATGCATTTATTCCGATAGAAAAGCCCAGTATCACATACATCGACCCTATTATGATCAGGGGAACCACCAACGTCTTTTTGTTTTCATTCATGGAGAATAAATTAAATAGTTAAAATTATTTTACTAAACTTTTCCTGATATCATCAAGAATAATTTCCTTAGCGCGATTCCCATATTCCGATGAAGCAATTTTTGCACTGTTGGAATACCATTTATCTTCTGTAAAACGATTCATGTCTACCCCTTCACTGCAAAAAGCCATCATCAGGGATGTTTCCTGTTGACCTGCATGATCAACGGGGAATTGTGCCTGTGCCCGGGCGCTCATAAAGGGATGCACACTGATCCAGTTAAATGGATTTTCTCCTGCTTCATGGCTTTGGTAATAGTCAGCAGAAGCCTTATCTCCCCACCATCCTTCCCCGCGCTCCCTTTCGATAAAAGCGAACGTTTCCTCGCGCGCTGCCAGTTTAAAGCTCAGGTCCGTAGGCATACCTTCCGCAAAGTTCTCACACTGGTGGTGTATATAAATGTGAATATTACGAAATCCTATGCGCAATAAATTATAGAACAACTGGCGTGCAAAGGGTTGCAGTATTTTAGTGTCCACATGAACCGTTCCGTTCCGCTCTGGTGGCTCAACGGCGAAACTACTGGCACCATAATAAAAGGGAGGCATGATGATCATCGGGATTTCTTTCTCCAGGATATCCAGGGCACGTATTACCAGTAATGTATCCACGCCAACAGACATATGTTCACTATGATACTCCAGTACTCCAAGAGCCATTACAACAGGGATGTTTTCATCAATCGCTTTTCTAATTTCATCCGGGAACATCATTTCATATCTCATGATAAAGAAATTTTTAGATTTGCGTAAACGACGGTAGAAAGGTATTTATGTTTCTTGTCAAAAAGGGAATTATTGAAAAAGAATTAACGAGAACGTTATCGAAATGATTAGTATGAGAATAACCGCAACATATAAATGCGCAAAGGGAGTGTTATTTCTTTTTTCCAATACAAATTCTGTTGAGGGGAGCTAAACTTAAAACATTTATATTATCCAATCCATTAAAAGGTCATATGGTTTTTCTGGCGATTTAAAGGATATACTATGCAATTGTGCATCTGCTTTCCTGGAATGGAGTTTAAATGCCAGTGGCAGCTTTATACCTGTTGCTCCCTCATTCATTCTCGGGGAAGTTTAGTACCCAATCGGCTTACCATGAATTATTCAGGCAGATATTAATTTTTCAAGGTACTCTTTAACGTGTAAAATATAGTCTTTTTTACTTCCGGAAAGTTCATATTCAATAGTGAAATTTCCCTCGAAATTCTGTTTCTTCATATAGGATATTATCCCGGGAAAATCTACTTCCCCCTTTTGAATAGGCACTTCCTTACCGAGTTCGGTTGGTGTGGTAGGGTACAACCCGTCTTTAGCGTGGAAAGACTTTACGTACCTGGAAAGGATTTTCAGTCCATCCAGCGGATTTGCCTTGCCATACATGACCAGGTTGGCGGTATCATAATTTACATACAGGTTACCGGTGCCAATGTCTGTAATGGCCCGCAGCAGGGTAATTGGAGTCTCCTGCCCCGTTTCAAAATAAATGTCAATCTTTTTATCTAGTGCGTAAGCGCCTACCTTTTTCATGGTCGCTACAAACTCAGCATACAGTTCATCCCTGGGATTCTCCGGGATAAATCCAAAATGTGCATGCACTGCCGGGATGCCCGCCGCTTTGCAAAAATCAATTCCCTGTAGTAGTCTTTGCACGCGAGCCTCACGGCCCTCCCTTGGAACCAGTCCTATAGTAGCAGGCCCGTCTATAAAATTATAAATATAAGTACCGGGCCCCATACAAATAAGGGTGATGGGTTTGATTTTTAAATGCTCGAGGGTTGTTTTAACACGCCGGGCGAGTTCGGGTGAGAAGTCTTTTACATTTAACTGGCAGGCTGAAAAACCCATATCGCTGACTATCTTTAAGTCTACTTCGGGATTATCTGCCCGGGAGATCACGCCTACTGTAATTTTTGACAATGCCCCTTCTTTTTGTATGTCATCCTTTTTGCGAAAACGAGCAAAAATTGACATCGCTGAAACCGTTGATGCAGATAAAATAAAGTTTCTTCGGTTAACTATTTTCATGATATTTTATTAAAATACTTGCTCAAACTGGCTACTATGGTTACTTGCTATTCAATTTCATTATTTAAAAATATTGGGAGATAAAGTCATTAAGGCACAAAAGAACACAAAGAATTTGACTTTATCCGGAAGAACTAAAAATAGAGTAATATTAAAATTTCCTTAGTGTTTTTTCGATCCCTGGTGCCTGTGTGGCTAATAGCATTACCCTTTACTAAACAATATGGAATAGCTATTACTTATCAAACTGAGACAAGTTTAAAGCAGGAGCTATTTTTTCATTTGACTTTTGCAAAGCATCCCATGTGATCCTTGTATTTTGATGGGCGGCATTTCTCCCCAAAATAGCAGTAAGCGTAGATTCCGATCCCTGTTTTATTTCATCGAGATGTTTACCTGTTTCTATGCTTTCCACAAAAGACTTCACTTTGTTTTTATCGGCATCATATAACGAGGATAAAAATGCGCCGGAAGCCACCTGTTCAGGAGTTGCTTCGCCTTTCAGCACACCCGAATCCCATTTATTGTCACCCAAAATAAATACGCCCCTGTTGTAATGAGCCTCGGCAATTCCCGTTGTTCCTATGAACCTTGCACAAACATCGCCAAACGCTGGTCCTAGCTGGGTAGAATGTATAGTCATATTCACCTGTTTGGGGTATTTATACATTACCTGGTAATTATTCCACGCATTTCCGAACGCTGCCGGATATTTATTATTACCCATACCCGTTGCTTCGATGGGATGATCTTTCATGGCCCAGTTGCAAACGTCCAGCATATGAATTCCCTGGTCTATCAAAATACCCCCTGATAACTCCAGGAAGTGAAAGTGGTTCATGATCCTGGCCTGATCCATGGGCATATTCTTATATGGTTTTAGTGGAACTGCAGATGAAAAGTAGTATAAATCGGCACTTACAATATCACCAATATCCCCATGATGAATTCTGTTGATCATTTCTATATAAGGTGTAGCATAGCGAATTTCGAAACCAAATACAACGCTAAGCTTACCATTCAGTCCTTTAGCTATCGACTCAATCTTTTTACATCCCGCTACGTCTATAGCTGCCGGTTTCTCACAATACACGTGTTTTCCGGCAGCAAGTGCCGCCGCCAGGAATTCAGGATGCGTATAACAGGGAGAAGATATTAATACCGCATCGATAGACTTATTCTCCAGTAATTTAAGGTAGGCTTTTGAGCCCTGGTAGATATTTGAAGATTGTATTTCGGCTAAACCCTTATCTGAATTAAGTTTATTATATTTTACAAGGGCAGTTTGCAACTGGAAATCAAAAAGATCAGCCATCGCGATAATATGGATGTTCGCATTTTTTGACATTGTTGAAATAACGGTAGTTCCCCGGTTGCCACACCCGATAATGCCTATGCGGATGGCAGAATTGGCTTTGGTGCCAAAAACAATTCCTGGTCTCAAGATCGTTGCCATGGATATGGCACCGGCGGTTTTTACAAAAAATCTTCTTTTCATTTTATTGTTTTTGGCGTTTTAGTTAACATCTTTAGTTCTACGTTAAAAATACATTTATTGAGTGACGACGGAAATGATATTATTTTTAATCTATTATCACGTTAAAGAAACGCTCTATGGTGCTTAACTTCGGTGCAAACCTGAAAGCCGGCGTTTACTTCGTGCAGGTGATCCAGGGTACCTCGAAAAATATAGTAAACGTTATCAAGCAATAGACTGATTGAATTTGATCAACCAAGTAGTGTTATGTTCACCTTAATTTGCACATTTGTTATCAGCCATCAGCTATCAGGAGGAAGCTAAACCTGCTTGGAACTGCTGATAGCTGATAGCTGATGGCTGATAGCCAGTGAATACATCATCCTGGCATAAATTTGCTTTGGTTAAAAAAATAAATGCCACATCTTGTATGGTTGAAATCTTTGACAACATCAGGAAGATATACAAATTCAGTGCACCTTGTGATGAACTTGCAAACTATATTGACTTCTTTTCTGAATCATGTAAGGATAGCACTTTACGCCTAATACCGGCTGAAAAATTTATTGTGAAAATGTTTCAAAGCTGGACTCCCACTTTTTGGTTCAATCTTGGCACACCTTATCGTATTGAATCTAACAACAGATCGCATTTCATAAAACAGGAAGATGATGTGCTTATTTTAAGAAATACAACAGTTACCCGTCATGTATCATCTGGCGACCATATTTTTTCCATCAAGTTTTTTCCTGGTGGACTGGAAGCTATTCTTGGTATAGGCCAGGCAAAACTGCTTGACAAAATCCTTCCCTTAAAATCAATTGTTCCACGGGCCATCATTGAGAACATAAAAAAAGCAAATTCGTACGAAGAACGTGTGAATTTGTTACAGCGCTATTTCTTAATTAACGTAATCAAACAGCATAAAAGGGATTACTACATAAAGTTTGTCAGGGATACCATGGATGCCTACCAGGAGGAAAACCTCTTGTTCAACACGAGCGAAGTGGCTGAAAAAATGTTCATCACTTCCAAAACAATTAACCGGTATTTTAACACCGTAGTTGGGGTAAGCCCTAAAAGATATTTTTCGATCATAAGGGCTCGAACGGCACTTACACAATATGTGGCAGATGCACAACAATTTGACCCAGGTCATTTTGGATATTACGATATGAGTCACTTCTGTAAGGAGGTATTTAATTTTACCGGGCAAAAATTAGGGAAGCTTGCACATTGAAAATAAAATGTCCGTTTTTTACGCTGGGTAGCATGTAAAAGGATGGTAGGTTTGTAAAATGATTCAACTAACAGCAAAGCGTTCTTTACAATTTTCTTGTGCGGTTTTAATATTTATTGAAACATCAATTAATCTTTCAGCACAAACTTCATCTACACCGGGAAGAATGATCCTTCGGAGAATAGAAATATGTGATTGCCAGTTTAAAGTAGATACCAATTACCTGGCCATGGCACCCACGCCATTAAAGGCAGAGTCTGTTTTTAATAATAGAATTGATACCAGTTTTAAAACGCAGTGTGGATACCTGGTAGTACCTGAAAACAGGAAAAAAAATTCGTCAAAAACAATAAAGCTGCCGTTCATAATTGTTAAAAGTAAAAACCTGCAGAAAAAAGATCCGATTCTTTTTACCGGCGGTGGACCGGGAAATAGTTCCCTTGGCTGGGCAAATGGTGTTTCAGGGAGCTCACTTATTTCGGATAGAGATTGTATTGCGTTTGAACAGAGGGGTACAAAGTATGCAATACCATACATCCGAAGATTTGATTTGGACAATGCCATCAAAGAAGCATACAGAAAAAATTTATCGAAAGATAGCATGATGCTGGAGGGAACTAAACGGTATAAAAAGACTTTGGAAAAAGCAGGTATAGACTTGTCTGGTTATAATACAGATGAAACAGTTGCGGATATTCATGATTTATTAACTGCATTGCATATTGATTCAGTTAACCTAATGGGCGGTTCGTACAGCGGTGGACTCATGCTCGCCGTGTTACAAAAAAATCCTGGTAAAATAAGGTCGCTGGTATTAAATTCACCCCTTCCAACATTCGTATCTATTGACGAAGATGAACCTGCCAACTTTATCAAAAGTTTAAATATCTTATTCAACTACGTAGAAAGTGATTCTGTGCATGGAGATCAATACATAAATCTGCAGCAGAGATTTAGCCAGTATTTTACATCCATCATCAACAAAAAGTTTTACCTGTCTTATATAGAGAAAGGTACAACCGATACGCTCAATATTGAGTATACTAAAAATGAATTGATCGATGTCATCATAAATAATATGTCCAACCCTGAGCTACCGCTTATCATCACCGAAATTATTAGAGGTAATCACAGTATCTATATCAGGAAAAAACTGGACGATGTTTTCAACAAATACTTTGCCCCGGATGGAATGAGAATTTCCGTTTATTGTGCCGACCAGGCAGCTTATAATAATGCAGAAGTTATGCAGCAATTTTTTAAACTCTATCCTTATATGGAGGGATATCATATCAATGATGTATACAAATCCATGTGCGATTGTTGGAAGGTTCCACCTATAAGTCCCAAAACGAAACAGCCTTTCTACTCTGATAAACCAGCGTTAATAGGGGATGGAGAAATGGACCAGGCTTGCAGTCCATTGTATATGTCTATGATCCGGCATTATATGCCAAATGCCCAAAGCTTTTTATTCAAGCACCAGTTTCATATGATTGGCGGCAAGGATTTCAATGAGATGACACAAAGATTTATTGATAGTCCATATAAAAAAATAGATGTTGATAATAGTAATATCGTTCCTTATCATTAAGGTAAGTTTTCACACCACTTAATTCTTAGATTAGCAGATTTAATTTTTTTTAAAATGATAATAATTTGGAAGATGCGTATGTTCAAAAATAAATGATAGATTGGTAAACTATCGCATAAAAACCTATAAGGTTTGCGTTTTTAATGTTGGCACCCCGGGTTCCAAACCTTGTAGGTTTAAACAGGGTGTGACTAAAAAAAATTTTAATTCAAATGATATATGTTGACAATAAGAAGCTAAGGTTTAATCGCCCAGGCAAGACCGTCAGGCACCCCGCCAATCTCCATGCGGCCGGTGACTTCTAATGTTTTTAAATCTATAACAGCCACATAATTATCCCCTGAACAAGCAACAAATGCCCTTGAACCATCCGGGTCCATTAGAATACCTGCTGCGCCACGACCAAGTTTCAGTCTTTTTATTTCTTTATGCGATCTGGCATCGTAAATAGCCAGGTCGCCTGATCGAAGACTCGAAATGAACACCGACCTGCCATCGGGCGTAAACTTCAGTCGGTTAGCCCCTAAAACCTTTGCATCAATTTTTGCTGTCAATTTTTTTGCTCGGGTATCAATGATGGAGATTATCCCATCTTCACTTGCTGCGGTCCATAATTCACGACCATCAGGCGACACATCAAATCCTTCTGAACCCCTGGAAACAGCAACAACCGTTTGAACCCACCCCTCGGGCGGATGAGTATTAGAAGCCGTTTTTCCAACCTGTTTCAGCGTGTCTTCAATAATGCTGACAGTGCCGGAAGACATGTTAGTCGTGTAAATTTTTTTCTCGTCGGCAGTAACATAGATCATATGTGTCCTGTCTTCACCTGTTTCTTTGGTCCAGTCAAGTTTTCCGGTTGCAGGGTCATAGCGGCCAACGGATTTGGAACCTTCTGCAGTAAACCAAACCTTCCCATTAACATACGTTATACCATGCGGTCCTGATAGCGGTCTTGTATCAAAGTTGGGTAAAGGCTTTTGACCAATAAGGTCAATTATGTTCAATTCATGGAATCTACCGCCACCATAAATGGTAACGTAAGCTGTCTTTCCGTCTGAAGAGGCAATAACTTCATGCGGATCTTCACCAACGGGAATGCGGGCGATAGGCTTTAATGTAACGGGATCTACAACTACCAGCATATGATCAGCTTTTGAAAGCGCAAGCAAAGTCTTCTTGGGCACGGATTGGGCATTACATTCCGTTGTTGAGTAAATGAATGTTACCAGGAAAATGGGTAGTGTGATTATCCGGTACATATGGCACTTTAAACTTTTCATAGTCTAAATTTTAATGGTAATGATATAACCCTTGAATATAATTCAATTTTTCCACTTTGGCTATTGCAGTGTTTTAACAAAATTGGCTTAAAAACCCTTACAAAGGATAGCGTGTTTAAAAAATTATTAGAAAGTCTTTCAATGCAAAATTATTTTAGTAATTATTGCTATTTCTCTTTATCGATTACAGTCCTAAATGCGATCTGTCCCGAATTCCACTCGTCAAACAATTAGAAACCGCATTTATTACCAACCGGTTTGTATATGCCAGCAGTATCAATTTCTTAACTCTATGCGCTTTTTCTAGTTTTAAAAAATTACTTAAACGCACGTTTTATGAAAAAGATTTTTTTGCCTGTTCTGATAGTTGTTTTTTTGATATTGGTATGGGATGAATGTTTTAGCCAATCAAAGGATACCCTTCCAAAAAACTTCTTCAGTCTTTTTGGCGGTGTGGAATTGAATAGCACGAGCATCCTTGCGGGTGCGGAATATGAAGGGGTGATTTGGAAAAAAAACAAGTTTCTCCTTGGAATAAAAGGTATGCATGTGTTTAAACATCGCAACGGCAACCTAATTTTATATAATGGATCGAATTACGGTTCTTCATCATTTACGGCGGTGATGCCTACGTTTCATTATTTCACTACCCGCCGTCGTAAAAACAATAATGGATTTTTCCTGTATTCTGGTTTAGGTGTTGGTTGGAGACATGAAAGTTTTGAGAAAAAATACTACCGCACTGCAACCAGTTTTGAAACCGGGGTTGGGTTGCAATTTAACCTCGGTTCCCAGGTAAGCATGAAGTTGACAAATTCCATTCTTTTGTCAGGAGAAAATGGGATTGCATTGACTAAACTTTCTTTGGGGTTATAGTTAAAGAAAGGAGTTTTTTTGGATCTTATGATAAGCTGCGGTGCTTATTAGGTGGAAGTTTAGCAGTCTTGAACATTTTATTTGCTTTTTCCAACTTCGGACGGCGCCTTTAGTCCCTGCTGATGAATTCAAATCTTGTAAATCTACTTTCGGCTTTAAGGTAATATTTTGGAAGATACATGCCGTGTTTCAATGTTGGCATCTCATTCAACTCCATCAATACCCAGGATTCTGTTTGAATTCCGACTTATTAGTTACGGCATCAATCTGTGCATGTGCAATCGGGCGAAGTGCATGAAAATCCTGTATATAAGCAGCAGCATCGGGATTGTCTACCTTTACGCGTTCTACTAATTTGCCCGTTCTTCTTAAGTCAAACCAACGTAATTGTTCACCAGCAAATTCACGGGCTCTTTCATCTAACAAAAAATCAAGTGTTACCATGGCAGGTGTTATTTGTATGGCTACCTGGCGACCCGGTAATGCCACACGTTTTCTTACTTCATTTACAAAGTAAGCCGCCGAATCTAATTTGTTGAGTTTAAACCGGGCCTCGGCGGCTACCAAATACATTTCTGCCAGTCGAATTAAATATGCATCGTACGAACTTTGTGTTTCGGTAGCAGAAGCTCTTGCAGGCTCATCAAACTTCTTTAAAGAAATATAATGAAAACGATCTTTAGGAGTTCCGTTGGAATTATACACATCGTTTATATCATAGGTTTTATACCGGTAACGGTTACTGTAGTTCCGTTGAAAATCGTAAATGTTTTGTTTTGTAATAAAGATGGCGGTATCGCCTACGGCAAATTTTGCCTGGCCTACTACCGGTGTTAATGCGGCATTTTGTGCAGCCTCAGCCGCTGTCCATTTAGGAATGGTTGCTGTATTGTTTGCAATCCATGCCAGCTTGAATGATCCGCTGGACCTTGCATCATCTGTTTCATTGAACAAATTTAATAAGAAACGGGTAGGCATATAAAGAACATTTGCCAGTCCATTTGCAACGTCTCTTGTCATGCCGGGTAATGTATTATATTCCATCAGCACCATGCTATGTCCCTGGTTACTGGTGCCGCCGTTAACGGCAAGATTAGTTGAATAATTTACAGCCCATAATACTTCTGTGTTTCTTTGATTGGTTATATTCCAAAGATCCGCATAGTTAGTAAGTAGCTTAAGCCCGTAATTTTTAATTACATTGTTTGCATATTAACGTTCCCGATAATATTCTGGCAGTTTCGTATGCAGTCAGGGTGGGGGCAAGCCCTGCCCCTGCAAACGCCCTGACTTGTTAGTTAGCCCCATGAACGAATGATTTGTTGCTCACACCCGGCTTAAAGCTGATAGCGAAATCATAAAAAGTACAAAACTATTTTATCAGGTCTTTATAAAGATCATCCAGTTCTTCCGTTGATTTTCCGGTTATTATCTGGAGTTGATCATCAGCTTTCTTTTGGTGATAGGCATCCCTGACAACCGGCAAATCTTCCTTTGCGCCATCAGGGACAACGCTCGTGCCGGCTCCGTCTGTTATGCCCGCTATTACCAGTTTTCGGGGTGCCAGGCTGCCTGCAAGATCAGGAAGGTCGTAGGCCCCCAGGGCCGCGGGAACAGTGCCGGGAATAAAAGCCGGATTGTATAAACGATTCATTACTATTGACCGGTAGGAAGAATAGGGTTCAATAAAAGCAACGCGGGTAATTGCCTGGTCAAAAGCGGCAGCATGTAAAAGAACCGGTACCATTTCCTTTCGGGCAAGCCCGTAAACCTCCTCTATTCCCTGGCTTTTCTTTAACAGGTTGCTGAGCCTGACAACGTCACCCGCCAGTATGCCCACAAGGCTTCTGCCAACTAACATGGAAAGGAACCATATGTTATAAGATACTCCCTTAATATATGAATCACCCTGAAATTTTCCGGGCCCCATTTCTCCGGTCCCTAAAATATCGGGAGCCAGCACGGTAAAGCCATTTTTGACAAACCATTCCATTTCGCCGCCTATTGCAGCCCCCGCTGATTTGCCGGAAGGGTGAAGATAAAGCAGTGCTTTGTGATTGGCACGTTCTGGTATCATTAACAGGTAAGGGATAATATAATCACCTTCACCTTTGACAAAATATTTTTCTATCGTATAACCAACTCTCTGAAAACGCCCGGTAAACACAGGCTCTTCGGATTGTGACACTACCCTGTACCCGGAAAGTTTTTTTGCTGACTCTAATACTTTGGAAAAATGTGCAGGATCGTTCTTTCGTGAAGACGCTAATTTATTTTGAAGTCTTTCCGCGGCTTTCCCGTTCAAACTAAAGATCGTCTCTCCTTTTAATGAAGTAGATAGCTGCCCGGTAGCAGTTACCTGCAGCTCCTTTGCACTTGGAATAGTAAGCTCTTCATCAGTAGCGTCTCCCGGGTTATCCAGGTATTTTTGAAAAAACGCATACATAACCTCCCTGTTCTTTTTGGTGGATGCATGCGGCGCGTCATCGGTGATCATCCTGAAGTTATCCTGTTTTCCATACGCTTTATAGATACGCTTTACTTCATTTGCTGTTTCCCTGGCGCCCTGTATGCTGAATATATCACGGGTAGTGGTAATCATGAGGCTAGGTTTTGGGGCACGCACCAATAAAAAATCGGCCATATCTATTCCCTTCATTATACTGTTGAAGAGGTTCTGCTCAGCGTCCTGGGGCCCTACTGATTGAATCAGGCGGGTGAAGTTGGTAATATAATTTTCTGGCGCGGCAACCTTGATGCGCTCATCCATCGCAGCGATATAGGCAGTTTGTGTTCCTCCCCCTGAACGACCCGTTATACCTATCCTGGCCGCATCTACTTCATTCCTTGTAAGAAGGTAATCAACAGCCCTGATACCGTCCCATATCATGTACCGGGCCTGTGAGCCCCCGGTAATAAAAGCCTGTGCGCCCGATATGGAGTGCTCGCCGGTGGGAGAAGATTTACCCGTTGCAGGGTCAATATATTCAAGCCGCTCGCCCTGGCCCACCGGATCAAATGCAAACACTATAAAACCTTTTTTAACAAGGTTCAGAATCACCTTTTGATAAACGGGGTTCCGGTACCCATCATTGGAATGACCGCTGCAATAGATGATCGCAGGTGCTTTACTTCCCTGCTTTAATCCATCCGGAATAAACAGCGAGGATGTAACATAAAACCCGGGCTGGGACTCGTATACAATATGCTCCATTGTATAACCATCTTTACTTATTTTTTTAACGATCTTAGGAAGTAATGGAGCCTTTTCCGGGAAAGGCCCTACGATTTCAACCAGGGTTTTGCGTATCATTTTCTGCCTTTGTTGCCAGTCGGTTAATGTATGCAATCCGGCTATGAAACTGGTTCTTTTATCCAGCAATTTGAAGGCTTGCGCGGAAAGATTATAATATTGAGAATTAGGAGCATCGCTGAACCGGATCCAGTTGTGAATATCGTCCAGTTCCTCTTTTGCATCCTGTGCCTCCGACACATTGTTCGTCAGTAACATCGTTGAAAACAAACAGAAAAAAAATCCAGGCAATCCTGAACAGGAAAACAAATGTCGCATCGTGTTATATTTTTTTGCTGGTATTTTATGGCAAATCGCCTTATTCATTAATTCATTCATTTTAAGCTGTCGTTATATAACTCTTGGTAATGGCTTTCCTATCAGCCCAGGCTCTCCTCTGCCAGGAGGAATGATGCCACCCATTGCTCGGCCGATAGCTGATGTCTGATAGCAATCCTATTAATAACCAGGGTTTTGTTTTAGCAATGGGTTCTTATCAATTTCGCTTTGTGGTATCGGTACCAGGTAATTTTTGTCGGTGAAGGTGAATTTAAATAGTTCTATGGTATTTACTGTATAACTCTTTGCACCGGTAACGGGGTTCCTGACGATATCCATTCTCTTGGGGAGCTTGTTAAGTACCACAGGAGCGATCTTCCAACGCCGCACATCAAACCAGCGATGGTCTTCAAATACCAGTTCTATCTGGCGCTCATGCTGTACTCTTTCCAATAGCGCTGCCCCGCTTTCTGTAATGGGTGGCATATTTACACCCGGCCTGCTTCTAACCATATTTATATACTGCCGGCAAGCAGCTTCCTGTCCTAAAAAATAATTTGCCTCGGCGTAGTTAAGTAAAATTTCAGCATACCTGAAAAAAATCCAGGGAGGGTTACCCTGGTTGGTTTCGCTCGGGTCAGTAATAGATTCATCAATAAATTTCCTGACATAATAACCAGTTTCAGTGGCGTTCCAGCTGGAAATAATCCCTTCCCGTGAATCCCTGCCTGCGGGTACATATGTTTCCACGGTCCGGTCTTTAAAGAGAGCGCCATCATATAAAATACTTGCATAAAAGCGAGGGTCGCGGTTTATATATGGATTTTGTGGATTATAGGCCGGATCATTTTTAGGTAGCTTCCCACTTACCATTTCGTATTCATCTACAAGGTTATGATATGGGGCAACCTGCCCAAATCCACTGTAGCCGTTAGGATACAGCTGCAATTCCAGATAGGTTCCTTCAGGCGAAACGGAAAAATTATACGGCCTCGACCAGATCGATTCTGCATTGTAGGTATTTACCCGCAGAAACTGGTCTTTGTAACTTGGGAACAGTGAATATAATTTCAGATCAATAACAGCTTTCGCCCCATCCGTTGCTGCCTGCCATTTGGCAGGGGTATTTGCAGGATTATTAAGCGGGCTGGCCATATACAATAACGCCCGTGATTTGGCAGCCAGGGCTGCGCCTTTTGTAAGCCTGCCCATTTCTGCGGCAGCATACGTTAGTGGCAATAAAGTAACTGCTTTATCTAATTCCGAAATAACAAAATTCATACACTCATCGTACGTATTCCGCGGTAAATTAAAGTCATCTTCCAAACCAAAAACAGAAGTTATTAATGGAACACCTCCATAATAGGAAACAAGATTGAAATAGGCATATGCTCTTAAAAACCTCATTTCTCCAATCATCCTGTTTTTTAAGGCTGCATCAACGGGTGCTGCTTCAATATTTTTAAAAAAGATATTGCATTTTGATATCACGGGCCAGTAACTGTACCCATTAGGCGAAACCCAAAAATCAATCATGCCCAATGCGGAAGGAGTTATGTTGCCTCCATTTGTAATGTTATTGCCCCCGCCTCTACGATATATTTCATCTGTTAATGAAGCCAGTTTTAGTGAACGGTATGAATAGCCCGTTGGCGTTTGCCTGTATGTGTTATCAACAAAATTGGATATCAGGTTGGTAGACTTCCATACATCATTATCTGAGT
Organism: Chitinophagaceae bacterium; assembly: GCA_039921525.1. Taxonomy (GTDB): domain Bacteria; phylum Bacteroidota; class Bacteroidia; order Chitinophagales; family Chitinophagaceae; genus JADCRZ01. The sequence continues at coordinate 17,548 of JBDSBP010000111.1, forward strand.
AACTGCCAGTAGGTGATTTGTCGAGAACATTTTTAGCGCAGGAAGCCAGTGCCATTAAAGAAATCAGCAACATACCGTACACAACAGTTGTCTTTGTTATATTTAAAAGATGGTAAATCCGGTTCATGATCAAAGATTTTAAAAGGTGAGATTTATTCCTAAATTGTAAATTTTGCTCTGGGGATAATAGGCTGACGTGATTGATGTGTTTTCGGGATCAGCCCACTTTACATTATCGATCGTAAACAGGTTTTGCCCATTGAGATAAACTCGCATGGATTGTATCCTAATCCTCGACAATAAACCAGGAGCAAGATTGTAAGACAGTTCTAATGTTTTTAACCGCGCGTACCTGGCATCTTTCAACCAGAAGTCAGATTTAAGCCCGCTTGTTTCTGTCATTGTCTCCAATGTGGGTAATTTCGGATATTTTGAATTCATGTTTCCCGGGGTATAACGGTTAACAATAACGTCTTCCAGTTGATTTACAGCAACTCTCGCGTTCACATGGTAATACTGCCATACATTACTTGCTCCTGCAAAATTCGCCCATAAAGAAAAGTTCTTGTAACTCGTTGATACATTCAGCCCAAACATAATTTCGGGCGTGCTTGTTTTGTCCATCGTATACATATCATTAGCGGTGATTGTGCCGTTTCCATCTTTATCTTCATACTGGAGATCGCCTACCTTGGTGCCAGCGTATATGGGTGCTTTATTAATTTCGGCCTGTGTCCTGAATATCCCGATAGCATGATAATATTGCGACGCTCCGAGAACATGCGTTTCCAGTTTTTTCCAGGCAGCAACGTTTTTTGCTTCGCTTATATCCACCACTTTATTACGAACATAAGACACATTGCCTGCTACCCGCCAGGAAAAGTCTTTCATAACTTTTGTGTGGCTCAGCTCAATTTCAATTCCTTTGTTTTCTACGGTACCAATATTTTCATTTGGAAGCAATAAGCCGGTGTACACAGGAACGGCAAGGTCTCTTGTAGCCAAGATGTTGGAACGTGTTTGTTTGAATACATCAACCGTTAATCCTAATAAACCCTTCCAGAAAGTGGCATCGATACCAATGTCTGAAGTGGTACCCACTTCCCATGTTATGTTAGGATTGGGGGTCACTCCTGCAATTAGCCCGTTTGATGCTACCGGGGTAGAGCCAAAGCTCATACCCGTATTGCCAAGGGTGTAAAGCCTAAGATCCTGGAAGGCGGCAATGGCATCATTGCCAATTTGCCCGATTGATCCTCTTACCTTTAAATCGTTGACAAAATCAACACTTTTCATAAAGTTTTCCTGCGACACGCGCCAGGCTGCAGACACTCCCGGGAAGAATCCAAACTGCTTGCCTTTCGGAAAGTTGGATGATCCATCATACCGGTAGTTAAAATCAACCAGGTATTTATCCATAAAACTATAACTAACACGCCCAAAAAGATTCTTCCGGCTATTTTCTGACCGGCCGCCACCTGCAGACTGATCTACCAGGCTGCCTGCAAACAGCTCGTCAATTGCGGTGGATATATAATTTTTCCTGAATGCACTGAAACTACTATAGGTGCGGTTCGATTGCTCTGCCGCAAGGAAGGTGCTGATATTGTGAGCACCTAGTTGCACATCATACTTTAGGCGAAGGTTAATCAGGGTTTGTGGTGCCTGGCTGAACGATTGGGTAAGCTGGGGATTCAAGATCCTGCCTCCCTGTTTTGGGATATAGGTGTCCGTTACTTTATTGTAATCATAAACAATCCAGGGGGTTTGCCAGTTTTTATCTACAATAATAATATTGTTATAGGCAACGTACCCATCAACACCTAATCCTTTAACCCATGGAATGGTTAAATCAAAGGATCCTTTGGCAACATAGTTATAAGACTGGGTTCGTCGATTACCTGTAAGGGAAGTGCCCATAACCACCGGGTTTTCCCCGTTCTCAATACCGGCAGATGGATACCCATTGCCCCAATATACGGGAATAAAAGGGATTTGTTTGAGCGCTCCAAATGTTGAAGAAACATTATAGGCAGGATAGTTGCCGTCATTTAGTGCAGCATTGAGGTCAACACCTATTTTCAGGTACTTGTTAACATTCGCATCCAGGTTACTACGGAGAGAATATGTTTTATATTTCAGGCTCCCGTTTCTAAATATGCTTCCCTCATCTGTATAGGATCCCGACACGGAGTATTTTACATTTTCACTACCACCTCTTACATTAAGGTTATGTTGTCCCTGGTAGCTGGATTTTTTAAGAACCTTACCATACCAGTCTTCATTTAAGTAATTGGCGTCTGTACCGTTTCTGAATAACTCAATCTGGGCATCAGTATACCTGGGAGTCTGACCAGCTTCTACATCCAGTTGATTTACATACCCTGCAAACTCGGCCGAATTGGCCATTTTAGGCAAACGGGTAGGTTGCGTTACTGCCTGGTTGAATGAATAGCTGATAACAGGTTTACCCGTTGTTCCTCTTTTAGTAGTTATAAGAATAACCCCGTTCGCCGCGCGCGCGCCATAAATGGCCGCAGAAGCATCTTTTAAAACGGAAACTGAAGCAATATCATTAGGATTTATCCGCTCCCAACCCGGTACGTCTTGTATACCATCCACAACAACCAACGGACTATTGTCGCCTGTTGTATTTCTTCCCCGAATCAAAATAACGGGATTGTCTCTTCCGGGCTCACCCGAACTTGCTTTGGTAATTACCCCGGGAATAAGTCCGCCAAGGTTATTGCTTATGTTAAGAGCCGGGCTACGTTGCAATTCTTTCCCGCTAACACTTGCCACAGAACCTGTAAGAGTGACCTTGCGCCTGGTGCCATATCCCACATTTACCACCACCTCGCCTAACCGGGAGTAAGCGGCGTTTAAAATAACATTTACAACCGTTCGATTATTTACCGGTATTTCGCGGGGCTCAAAACCGACCGATGAGAATATAAGCACTTCATTGCCGCCTGACTGAATGTTGTATTCTCCATTTGAATTCGTAGATACGCCTTTATTACTTCCTTTTAAACGGATACTTACGTCGGGCAACGCAGCTTTAGTAGCACTGTCGTACACGGTCCCTTTAATATCCTTAACACCCTGCGCTTCTACAATTAAAAAGGTTGAGAAGAGAAGAATAATTACCGGTACAAAGTAAGGTAGCATTTTAAAATTAGTGAACTCGATTTTCATGGTGCAGCGGTTTTTATAAATAATAAATTACTCAATAAATTAAGTGACGGAATGGGGTACAATAAATAATTGGCTAAATCTTCCCTAATGCAATCGAAAAAAGGGAATTGATATTTGGCAAATGCCTTGTTGATCGAGATATACGTGTTTGCCGAATGAAACTATAAGCAACATCGCAAACAACTTTATTTGTTCTAAAAATATCGTTATTTGAGGAGCATTTAAAATTTATCTTCGAGAACGTTCTCGAAAATGTGATCGTAAGCGTGTTAAAGTTCCTGACTATTTATATAAACCTGCAATAGTACGGGAAGAGAACCATGACATCTGAAAGGGTTGAAACAATGCGCTTGAGATAATGGCGTCTTGTTGCCGGGCTTAATTTGTTTATAAAATGACTGCTTTTGGATATTGATTGACCAGTCGGAGTGATGGTTCTATCTTCCCCTCCTTATTCCAGGGGACGTTCAGGAACGATGCGCAGCACGTGAGGGAACAGGGGTGGTTGCTGGGCAGTGTTACCGCAGGATATTAGTTGCA
>JBDSBP010000112.1:0-6466 GCA_039921525.1 Chitinophagaceae bacterium
GGGTTTTTTAAACTTCATTAACCATTAACCATTAACACTTAACCATTGCCTACGTCTTCTTCTTGGAATTTAACACCTCCAGCAGCTGCCTTTGTTTCTCCAGTTCTGCTTTTTGTTTTTCCTGGTCCTGGAGATTTTCCTGTATCTTATCTTCTGCACTCTTCTTTCTTTTCTCCAGGTCCTTTGCATCATCAACCAGGTTGTTCAGTTTTTTCTCCGCTTTCTTCACTTCATCATCCTGGCCTTTTATACTCAGGTCAAGACTATACGCATCCACTGCAGGGCTAATTTCATTCAAAAAATTCTTTGCCTGATCTATGCCGGCATTATCCTCACTGCTTCGCGTAGCAGGATTTTCGTTGGGTTTCGTTACTACCAGGTTAACCACAGAAATATCATTTTCTTTCCTGCTTTTACGATCTATCTTAAAATACAAATCGCTCCATGTCGCGTCGGCGGCTGATAACTGCACATTTTTAAAAACTATAAATCCCTTCGACGAGGATGCTTTCACACCTTTCTTGGAAAAATGATCCTTTAACGCACCTTCTAATAAGTCGGGATTATAAGGTAGTTCGATGATGGCTGCCGGTTGCTGGCTTTTCTGGTAATCTACTTTTCCGGATAAAGCCTGGCTGAATGCCATCTTAACAGAAACAAAAATCATTACGGTTAATAAAAACTTTTTCATAAATAGTATGTGTGTATTATAGGTACAACATCTCCAAGTTAGCATAGTTTAAAGTACAAAAAAGAAATTGCACAAAAAAAATACCCATTAAATTTGCGAAAACGTAAAAATCATTGAGTAGCATAAAAAAACTGGCAGGTCAAACTGCCATTTACGGATTTACCAATATCCTGGGAAGATTATTGAATTATCTGCTGGTACCTTTATATACATCAATATTATCACCTGAGGCCTATTCTCCCGTTAGTATAGTATATGCGTGGATACCTTTTTTAAGCGTGATCTTCACGTACGGATTGGAAACTTCTTTTTTTAGATTTTCCCAAAACGAAGCAGAGCGTAAAAAAGTATTAAGTACCAGTTCTGTTTCTTTACTCCTTACAACCATCCTGTTGACTATTCTGCTGATCAACTTCCGGCAGTTTCTTTCTTCCTGGATGGAACTCGGTAATCACCCTGAATATATTATTTACTTCGCACTAATATTAGCGTTTGATACCTTAACAGCTATCCCTTTTGCTAACCTTCGTTTGCAAAACAGGCCACTCCGATACAGCCTGGTTAAAATAACGAACATTGCCGTAAATATCGGGCTTAATCTTTTTTTTTTAAAAGGTTGTCCCTGGCTTATTGAACATAATTATACCTGGGTTTCGTTCTTTTACGATCCGACAATGGGTGTTAATTATATTTTCATTTCAAACCTGGTTGCCAGTGCGGCGACCTGGCTTTTGTTATTACCGGAAATACTGGGCATTGAATGGAAAATCGATAGTGAACTCTGGAAAAGACTACTCAGGTATTCGTTACCGTTAATAATTGTAGGCCTGGCAGGGATGGTAAATGAAACATTAGACAGAGCTTTCTTCCTGCCCAAGTTTTTGCCTTATGATATCAAACACAATAATTTCCTGATAGGTGTATATAGTGCGAATTATAAATTATCTATTCTTATCACGCTTTTCATCCAGGCATTCCGCATGGGGGCCGAGCCATTCTTCTTTCAACATGCTGAGGCGGCCAATGCAAGGCAAACATACGCCCGGATCATGAAATATTTTGTCATCGTACTAAGCACCATGTTTCTAATCGTGGCCCTATATATCAATGTATGGAAATATTTTTTACGGCAGGAAGTCTACTGGCAGGGACTGTTTGTTGTTCCAACCCTTTTATTGGCTAATATCTTTTTAGGGATTTACTATAATCTTTCTATATGGTTTAAATTAAGCAACCAAACGGGCATGGGTGCCTACATTACGATAATTACAGCTATACTCGCTTTTGTTTTGAATATTTGGTGGATACCAATTTTCGGTTATTTTGGATCAGCTTTGGCTACCATGATTTGCTACGGCGTACAAATGTGCATTTGTTACTGGCTCGGTCAAAAATATTATCCTATACCGTATGCTACTAAAAAGCTTTTAAGCATTATTGGCCTCTCCTTATTCTTCTATGGAGTTTATTGGTGCATTATTAAATACTTTATTTCTCCCGAAGATGTATTTGCGTTAAAAATTTCTTCGCTTGTTATTGCTTCAGGTTTGCTGCTAACTTTTATGTACATAATGTATAGGATTGAGAAACGCTTCCTTAAAAATTTGCTTATGCCGTTCGTCGCAAAATTCTTTAAATAAAGAATGGATTGTGTTTCTTTTCAAATCCAATAGTAGTAGGCTCTCCATGACCAGGATAAACAATCACCTCATCCGGCAAAGTAAATAATTCCTGCCGGATGCTTCTCAGAAGGGTTTCATGATTACCTCCGGGCAAATCAGTTCGGCCGATGCTTCGTTTAAATAAAACATCTCCCCCGATAACGAATCGTTGTTTTTCACAGTAAAAACAAATATGCCCAGGTGAATGACCCGGCGTAAAAAGAACTTTCAATTCATCTTCTCCCAAAAGAACCAAATCACCTTCTTTTAAAAAAACTAATTTATCTTCATAGTTATCAAATGGCAAATTCCAGTTCTTGGCAGAAATGGGCGCATAGGCCAATACCGGGTTTTCTTTTTCATGAATATGTAAATGAGTTCCGTAGGTATCGAAAATAAATTTGTTACCAAACACATGATCCAGATGACAATGCGTATTTAACAAATAATTAAGGACGAGTTTATATTCATTGATAAAATCTTTTAGTTCTTTTCTTTCAGCGCTGAAATAACATCCGGGGTCAATAATGACGCAGTTAAGATGTTCATTGAATAATATGTAAGTATTTTCCTGTACCGGATTAAACGTAAAGCCTTTCACAGTTATCATACAATCAAGATTTGAATATGAATTTCATCGATTAGCGGTAAAAACATAATTTTAGTACACAATTAGATGGATATGCAAGTTCTGAAGAATTTTTTGATGTCAAAAGTTTGCCTGAAGCTATGGTTTTTATCGAGTCTTTTAGCTTTTTTTACTTTTTCCCTACCAGCTTTTAGCCAGTTAAATTCCGTAGAGTTTGGGAAGAACAGGGTTCAGTTTAAGAAGTTTAAATGGGCGTACTACCAAACCGAAAACTTTAATAGTTATTACAGTCAGAATGGTGAACGACTCGCAAAATTTGTGGCACAGGTAGCTGAGAAGGAATTACCTGGGTTGGAAGGTTTTGTGGAATATGGTTTGCAAAGAAGGGCTAATATTATAGTCTACAATAGTTTTAATGAGTTGGAACAATCGAATATTGGTTTATCAAACGATTTACAAACGGCTGGCGGCAACACCAAACTTGTAAACAATAAGGTAATCGTGTATTTTAATGGCGACCATAGTAACCTGCGTCGGCAGGTCCGCGAAGGCATAGCCAAGATCTTAATAGATAATCTCTTATTTGGCGATGACCTGGGCGAATTCGCCGCCAATCAGGCTCTACTGGATCTTCCGAAATGGCTGACAGACGGTTACGTTGCCTATGCGGGCGAAAACTGGAGTGCCGACCTTGATGATCAGTTAAAGTCAGCTATGCTGTCGGCCCGGTATAAAAACTTTTACCAGTTTGCCTTTGAAAGACCGCTGCTGGCAGGGCATTCGTTCTGGTATTACGTGGGCGAGACCTACAAGAAAGAAAACGTTACTTACTTCCTATACCTCGCCCGGGTGTACCGTAACCTGAATGGCGCTTCACAAAGAATAGCAAAAAAGAAATTCAAAGAACTCTTACAAGAATTCATGAATTTCCAGGAACAAAAATATGATAAAGACATTCGGTCGAGGCGCAATGCACCCAAGGGTTCGATGTCTGTAGTAGAGGAGATCAGCACCAGCCGGGATTATTTCCGCTTTACCCCCAACCCGGCGCCAAGAAGCCAGAGCTATGCTGTGGTAGAATTTAAGAAAGGAGTGGAGCGTGTGATCCTTTACAATGATTACCTGGATAAAAAAATACTATTAAAAAGTGGTGTACGTCTTGCCGAAAATATCCCTAATCCGAATTATCCATTGATGGCCTGGGATCCCAAAGGAAATCGCCTGGCTGTTATTCACTGGGAAGAAGGCAAAATAAAACTTTTCCTCTATGATATTTTAACCCGCTATAAAACTATCAAGCAAGACCTGCCCGGTTTTGACCAGGTGCAGGATTTTAAATTCATGCTTGATGGTAACACCTTATTATTAAGTGCCGTCAAAAACGGACAGTCGGATATTTTTGTTTATAAGATAGACACACAAACTACGGAACAAATAACGAATGACGTATTCGATGACCTTGATGCATCCTTTGTTGCCTTTCCGGGTAAAACAGGCATAATTTATTCTTCTAACAGACGCTCTGGTGTAGCTACGACTGGCGACACTGTTTTACCTTCTGATAACCGGTATAACGTGTTCCTGGTTGATAACTGGAATAAAAGTGAGTTCAAGCAAATATCCCAGCTTACGTATCTAAAATTTGGCGATGCCCGTAACCCAACCCAATACAATAACTCCCATTTTACTTTTGTGAGTGATGAAAACGGCGTTGGCAACCGGTATGCCGGGTTTTTTAGAACGCAACGCGCGGGTGTTGATTCCATTTATAGAATCGGCGAAGAACTTTTGCGCAATCCCGACAAACGGGATCTTGATTCCTTATTAAAATTCTATAACAAAAGTGAGCCCGATTCAGTATTCGCTATTTCGCTTACCAACGATTCAGCGTATGTCTTTCCTCTCACCAACTATCAAAGCAGCTTGAAAGAAACTAAAATCGCCGGCGACGTTGGCCAGGTAAGTGAAGTAAGGCAGGAAGGTGATTTAAAATTTTTATATAAACTGAAAGTTGACGAGCAGGCACTGAAAAAAAGAAATATTAATGCAAGGCCTACTGAATTCCGCAGGAAAACGATAGCAGAATCAAGGCTTGCCGGTGGAGAGGCTTTAAAATTTAAAGCACCGTCAGGAGGAAGTGACAGTGCTAAAAGGAAAGATATTTTCGAATCTGAATTTGGAAATGAAAAGGTAGATTCGGTAGAAATCAAAAAAATGGCTGAGCAAGCTGAGCGTGATCGTCCTCTAACAGTACTTGATAAAGCCAAAAGGTTTGATTACAAATTAAAATTTGCAGTTGACCAGGTAACCGGCTCCCTTTTTAACAGTGATGTATTAGGATCCAGATACCAGCCGTATACTGGAAGCCTGCCTGTTAATCTTAATAACGGCGCATTTAATGGATTGCTGTCTGTTTCCATATTTGATATGCTGGAAGACTTGAGATTTACAGGAATGTTCCGGTCACCCTTAATAAATACGGCCGGAAGCGGCGTTCCGGTTAATATTGGGCAACCGAATGTTTTTATCCCGGGTTCGCAGTCGCTTTTCAATTCAGGATCAGAATACCTGGCCCGATTTGACTATCTCAAAAAGAGGTTTGATTTTTCTGCCATTTATTACCGTAAAACAGATGTGGGAAGCACTATTGAAGATTATTCGGCAAAATCTTATACTAATTTATACCAGGGGGTTATCAAATACCCGTTCGACAGGGTTAAAAGTATTCGCTTATCTATTGGCGTGAGAACAGATAAAATTGTTCTTAAATGGGCCTATCCTGCTCCTATTAACGAGCCAGACAGAAAACGAACCTTCGGCCTAATGCGGCTTGAATACGTATATGATAACACAGTGCCTAAGGCAACCAATATACTAAACGGATTGCGCTACAAGTTCTATGTAGATTATAACAGCCAGATCAGTAAACTCGGCACACAGGAAGGCCGAAACAGTTTTAACTTTGGATTCGATGGCCGTTATTATTATCCCATTTACCGAAACTTTATATGGGCCGGACGAGCAGGCGGTGATTTTTCGTGGGGCAATCAAAAAATAATTTATTATCTCGGCGGGGTTGATGGAGCACTATTCCCTAAATACAGCCAGGAACCAAAGCCCCAGGATCCGGACTACGCTTTTCAATCGCTTGCTGTAAACATGCGTGCATTTCCCCAGAATGTTGCCAATGGCAGTAATGCGGTTGTTCTGAACAGTGAGTTCCGGTTGCCGGTTTTTGCTACGCTATTTAATAAACCAATCAACAATGCCTTCCTGCGTAACTTCATGGTCATTCAATTTTTTGACCTTGGAACCGCCTGGAATGGCGCCTATAACAAGATTGAACGTCCCTTTGTAGTTTATCCCGGCAACCCCGTTACTGTTAAAATTAAGGCCGGCGGTATAGGTCCTTTTGTGGGAAGCTATGGCTTTGGGGTTCGCAGCACTTTATTGGGTTACTTCCTGCGGCTGGATACCGGTTGGGAAATGAATGGTTTTTTCAAGGGTAAACCCATGTTGCATTTT
>JBDSBP010000113.1:0-3932 GCA_039921525.1 Chitinophagaceae bacterium
AGATCGTTTACTTCAACTTTATTTTTGGTTAAGGTGCCAGTTTTATCTGTAAAAATGGTGTTGCTGCCACCCGGCGTTTCTACTGAAGCCAATCTTTTTATCAACACATTTTTTTTCGCCATCTGAAACATTCCATACTGGAATGCAATGATGGATACAACCGGCAACCCTTGGGGATAGCAGCGATGGCCAAGGCCAGCGAAGTTTCGATAATCAGGTAACATTCTTTGCCCTGCAACAATCCTTTTATGATAAAGATGCTTGCAAAGACATCCGTAATCCACATTAATTTTCCTGTAAGCCCCTGCCGCTTTTTTTCCAGCTGTGTATCTTCCTGCATTGCATCTTCTACAAGCTGTGTAATCTTTCCCAATTCTGTATGTATGCCCGTTCTGGTAACGATGGCTTTGGCGTTTCCTTTTTCGACAGAAGTGCCTTTAAAAATTAAATTGGATTTATCGCCAAGACTTGGGTTCACCGCTAATGATTTATGTATTTTTTTCAACCGATAGAGATTCACCCGTCAGGGCAGATTCGTCAATTTCAAATTGATTTACATCTGTTAATCTTCCATCTGCCGGTATCATATCACCCGCTTCCAACACCAGCACGTCGCCGGGTACAATTTTTTCAGACGGGATTTGTACTACACGGATCATTCTATTCAGATCGCTATTCAGCCGATTAACATTTCCTATAGAAGGTAGAAGATTGTCCCCAATACAGCGCTTTATTTTATTCCAGGAATTTGGTGGAATTGCAATATCGGCATTTAACAATGTGAGCTTTTCTGAGCTGAAACAACCTTGTAACATAGACACGTCCCGATACTTCAACCAAACATCCCTTTTTTAAGTAGTTTGCCAATTTAGAGTTGATCCAGTAAGAACAGTTATAAAAGGTTGTAAACTGTTTGCCATCGCTCCCTTTTGGTTTATAAAAGTCATTAACAGCAATTGAAAAGTTTACTACTTCTCTTTCATCTTTTAGTTGATTGACAACTGCATCTCTTGTGAGTCTTCCGATGATGATCATAATTGTAGATTTAATTGTTATAAAAATATTTCGTTTAGAAAAGACTTAAATTATTTACATTCATTTGGTTGCTACTGTGAGCAGGGTTGTGTTTTCTGATCAGATGAAATACCGCTATATCTTCGTTCAGATATATAACCCAGGCTGAATAAAGCAACCTGGAACGACTATATTTTTTCTTCCGCTGAATTTCCCAAGACATGTACAACAGGCGGGAAAGTTTGTGGGTTTGCATATCCTTTTATTTTTGTTTATATGAAAAAAATGTTTTGTAAAGGAAAAAGGGAAAAAAGAAAGCATTAGAAGAAGCGGCTTATGCGTAAAGCCAAAAGGAAACGCAATAAAAGAACGATATTGAGGGATGGGTTTGTGTTTATGGCGTAGTCTTTTGGCAGGATGGAATTTCAGTTGTCGGCATTATAATGTGCGATTGGAAGCCGCTAACTTAGCTGGATATTTCCCCTTGATGTGCTAAACAAGTTTGAATTAATTGTTATTAGTTCATTTTGCGCTGTAAATAATTCTTTTAATTCTGTTTGTGAATGGTAGGTATCAATAATTTACAGGGTGGATAAATATCTATGTCAGCTTGAAATCATGCTAGTAATGTAGGTAAATGAAGCAAATAAAACTTATGTTCATAACGGCCCATAAAGATCCAGGCGCAAATTAAAAGCACGTGATGAAAGAATATTCTGCAAGAAAACGGCAAATAGATATTATTACATACAGATTAACGCTAATTCAGAATATTCTAAGTTACTTTGTGCATGCAGGAACCTTTAAATTAAGAATATCGTCTGTAGTCGTTGTTGTGTACTGTATGTAAAGTAGGAGTTATAAAAACAGAACATGGACGACTGCAGTATCAGCCAGAGTGAAATAGAACTTAAAAACTCACAAGCAGAAGCAAACAAATGTATATAATCAAAAAAATAAGAGAAGTAGCTTTATTTGGGATATTATCCCTTCTATCGTCAATGACAAGCTCATTCCATATAGGGAAAAATAATCCCGATCTTGTGATAGCAAATGGCCGTCTGCCAAAGATCGTTACGGATGTAAAAGGGAATATCCACCTGGCTTATGGAGTTGGTGACAGCATAATGTATGCGACCTCTTCGAACCAAGGCGCCTCATTTTCATCACCGAAACTGGTGGCCGTATTGCCCGAGCTTTTTGCTAATGCCATGCGAGGGCCTCAGATAGCCGCCACCATTAACGGAATTATCATCACTGCCAATACCGAATATGGTAATCTATATTCTTACCATAATGATGCAGCAGGTAATTGGTCAAAGGCATCTAAAGTCAATGATGTGGATTCCGTTTCGAAGGAAGCGTTAACGAGCCTGAGCGCAGATGGATCAATTGCTTTTGCGGTCTGGCTCGATGTTCGCGCCAATGGGGGTAAAGGACAGCGGCTCTACGGCGCCAGTTCAAACGACGGCGGAATAACCTGGAGTAAAAATATCATGATTTACGCCTCCCCGGATAAATCCATTTGCGAATGTTGCAAGCCATCTGTCTTGATAAAAGGAAATAATATCTATGCTATGTTTCGCAACTGGCTGAATGGTAACAGAGACCTTTACCTGGTCCAATCATCCGATGGTGGAAAAAGTTTTGGAACAGCAAGTAAACTTGGTATGGGCAGTTGGAAGCTGAATGGTTGTCCTATGGATGGTGGTGGACTAGCATTGGGCACTGATGGCGCCGTTGAAACTGTATGGCGAAGGGAAGGAAATATTTATTCCTCAACTGCAGGGAAATCCGAGACATTACTTGGTGAAGGCCGCAGCTGCTCCATGACATCTTTAAATGGAAAAAACTTTTACACCTGGACCAGAAATGGAGATGTGATAGTAATGACACCTGGAAAGGAAGTAAAAATACTGGGAAAGGGAGCCGTACCGGTCATAAACGCAATAAATAATGAAAAAGTGATCTGCGTTTGGGAAAATGAAAAAGAGATCCATGCCTCCGTGCTAGAATTGTAGTTAAACAAAAGATAGGCATTAAAGTGTGATGTTGCCACTTCATGAGACTGGTATAAGTTTGTTTGTATCAATTACACCGTACATGCTTGTGAAATAAGCTAGGAAACGACAGCCTTAAACGCACAGCTCAAAAAATCATCAAAGAGTAGCAGGAAGAAATAATACAATTCTCTGCGTACCTGGTAACTCACAGCGCGAATAACAGTGACCCGCAATTTGGAATAGCAGATGAAGAATGCATGATGAAGATGGCAAAGAATGCTGATGTCAAGTTCATCACCGGTGACATTGATAACGATTTTGCAACTTTAATGGTACCTTACCATCAGGGCGCTACAGAAAACGCAACGACATATTAAATATGGAGCCGACGAACAAATAACTCTATGGGCTCATAAAATAAATGATTCTCAGAAAATGCGGATTATTGAACGGGTAGACTTTCAGAAAACGGTCCCGAAAGTTATAGTGTCTTAGAAACTGAACAATATTTAGAAGCGTCCATGTGAGTGCAATTTGAAATGGCTTTTGTGAGAATTAAATCACATTCAGGAAAATCATAAAACTCCATACAATACTTTTCACGATTTACTTTTCCGTAGTTTCAAAAAAAGTATTTTAAAAACCCTTGTAAATCCATCATGAACCTATATATCAAAAACATGGTTTGCGATCGCTGCATATTAGCGGTAAAGTCTTTATTAGATGAATTGACATTTGCATACACCACCATACGATTAGGCGAAGTATCGTTATCAAACGAACCTACCGAAAAGGAACTAACATTATTAAGGGACAGGCTACAGCAATTAGGTTTTGAACTGTTGGACGATAGCAAAAGAAAATTAATAGAAAAGATCAAAACGATAATAATTGAGCAGGTGCATTATGACAAAG
>JBDSBP010000114.1:0-2941 GCA_039921525.1 Chitinophagaceae bacterium
CAATTTCTGATACAACCGTTGTTAAAATTTCTGTACAATATTTACCCCGCTAATAATGAAGAGTATTCCTAAGAGGCGCCAGATATTAAAACTATGCTGCTGCGTAACCATTATACCAAAGTGATCTGAGATAACGGCGATGCATACTTGTCCGGCCACTACCAACCCAAAGGTGACTGCCATGCCTATACGCGGCAACTCCAGCATGGTAGCGGTTATGTAACATGCTCCTAACAAACCGCCTCCGATCCATGAGAATAATGAGGCAGATTTTAATCCTGTCCATGTAATGGTTTCTTTTGTGAACGGAATATAAAACGCCATGGCTAATGCCCCTACAACAAAACAAATCAAAGAGGCATATAGCGGGCTTTCAATGGATTTCCCTAGTTTTGAATTGAAGCCAGTCTGGAGCGGCAACATTGCGCCGCATATGAAAACGATGATGAACCAGCTTAATTTCATGTTTTTGGTCTTATATAAAAATGGTTGAAAATTATTAGCGTTGCGGCGGATATTGAAATTTTATAATGAAAGGATAACGAGGCCCGGCCAATTCTGCCAAAGCCATTGATTGCTATTCTTTTCATAGTAATAATTTTGAGAAAGAGGGTGATTCTTAAGACGCAAATATGAGTACTAAATACGGATCTTATTTTGCAATACATCCCAATCTTTTTGATTCTGGAATTCATTGCACTGTCGGTCTTACAGTGCTCGGGATGATTAATCGTAAGGATATTTACCGGCTGAATTTATAATTAACTATCCAATTATCTTTTCCCTCTCTTCTCTTTAGGTACTGGTTTCTGATACTTTAGCCTTAATGGGCATCCCAAATAATCTCGGTAACATAACTCTTGAAAAGAAAGAATGAAGCAAACAAACAAGAAATAAGAATCGTATTATCAAGCATACCGATTTTTAATAAATAAACTTTGTCTTCCTTAGGTATATCCTAATGTCAAAATCTAAACTATGTCACTAATACCTTTTATTGAAAGTGATTCGTCACGGTTGTCGATCGCTGAAATTCGTGGCGCCGCGCCGGTGGTAACGATTAATTCAGAGATTCCGCCAAAACTCTTTGTGGATCCACCTTTGCCAGGGCCCTTATTATTTGGCCGTGTTGTGGTACAGTATCGTGCTGAAAACGTGCATTTCGTTCCGGTGTATGGGTCTGCTGCATTGGCTGTTTCTCCCCGCTTAGGTCATATTCACGTGACGGTAGATGATGCTACCTGGCATTGGGCCGACGCCAGTGGAGAACCACTCATCATGAATGGCTTTTTGCCTGGTGAACATACGGTCTTGATAGAGCTGTCTGACACGGCTCACCAGATTATTGATAGTAAAACAATTAATTTTACTGTTCCGGAGAAAAAATAGTCGACAATTTGCTGTGAATCTCCGGGAAGCCTCCGTGCATTTTTGTGTAACAAATATATTTCACAGCCTTACACGGATAAGGCACGGAGTTTCACGGGGCGCCTCCGTGTATCTCTACTGAACCTCCGTGTATCTCTGGTACGCCACGAGGCGTGCGTTTATAAATATAAATTAAATTACCTAATGGATGAAAGAGCCATGTAACCAAATTTGTCGTTCAGGTTAAAGTACCTCTGATGTGCGGTAAGGAAACGAACCGTACAGAGTTCAGGGAGTTACGCTTATGTAAGCTGCTGTAGTTAAGCCTCGTTACACCAATGGTATTGGCCAATCTTTCGGAGTTGCTGAAGCCTGCAATCTTGTTGGGATAAACGACAGTATGAACAACAAGGAATACCCGGGGTAAGATACGGTTGCGTGCATAAACAAGGTAGCGCATGAACGTGGGATACCCTAACAGTGCAAGAAGGCCAAACTGCAGCTGAGGGAGTCGGATATGCTCATATTAGCGATGATCTCCGGAAAGGTAAAAACGGAAGTAGCGAAGGAGCATTACTGTACATCAAATTTTTCAATAACAGACAACAGTCAGAATTGATCTTCAAAAATCATCAGAGCGACGAAGCATCCAGTCAGGGAGAATTGTTCAAAAAGGGCAAGCGATCCATGACGGGAGCAGAAAGAGTTAGTCAGCTACAGGAGAAGTTATATTGCAAAGCCAAGCAGGAGCGGGAATTTAAATTTTACATACTGTATGATAAGCTGTATATCCCGTATATGTTGGAGGAAGCCTATAAGAGGGTTAAAAGAAACAATGGATCGCAAGGAGTGGATAAGCAGGACTTTTCAGACATAGAAAAACTGGGAGTAAAGGAGTTTTTACAAGAACTCGGGGAGGATCTGCGAAAGAAGACCTACCAGCCATCGGCAGTGAAACGGGTGTGGATAGAGAAAGCCAATGGAGGCAAGCGACCCTTAGGGGTACCCACCATACGTGATAGGACAGCACAGATGGTATGTAAGATGATCATCGAGCCAATATTTGAAGCAGACTTTGAGGAAAGTTCCTATGGATTTCGTCCTCAGCGATCAAGTAAAGATGCGATGAAAGCGATCAAGACTCATCTTCAAAATGGGAAGACAGAAGTATTAGATGCGGACTTAAGCGCGTACTTCGATACAATACCGCACGACAAATTGGAGAAGGTATTAAAGCAACGGATTAGCGACCCCCGAATCCTTCATCTGATAAACCTGTGGCTTAAAAGTCCGGTGTATGAAGATGGGGAATACAAGGGCGGCAAGAAACAGAAGACGGGCACACCACAGGGTGGGGTAATATCTCCGCTACTAGCCAATATATATATGCATCTGGTAGATAAGATAGTGAATGATTCAAAGAAGCTGTTTTATCAAATGGGCATTAAAATGGTGAGGTACGCGGATGATTTTGTATTGATGGGCAGCAGCATACCACAGCAGGCAGTAGATAGATTAGGCAATATCCTGGAACGGATGGGACTTAAACTAAACGAGAGTAAGACACGTCTTG
>JBDSBP010000115.1:0-6893 GCA_039921525.1 Chitinophagaceae bacterium
TTAAAATTCTGCCAACATTGTCGTCAATGTTTTCCACCATTCCATAAATACTGGCTAATTCGTTATCTAAACCTTTGGCTTTATATTTATTGAAATATTTATCCGGTACCTGGTGCGGAGAATGGGGAGCATTGTAAGGAATATAGCAAAGAAAAGGTTTGTCCTTGCTAGCCGACATAAACTCTAATGCAGCATTTGTTAACACATCTGTGATGTACCCTTTTGTTTTTACCATTTTACCATTATGGTCAAGTGGGGTATTAAAATAGTTTGACCAATGCCCGGCACAAAATCCTAAAAATTCATCAAAACCCTGGTTGTTAGGTCGGTTGGGGTAATGTTGACCGTTGTGCCATTTACCGAAGATTCCTGTGTTGTAGCCATTGGCTTTGAATAATTCTGCAATGGTTGTTTCACCAGAATCCATAACCTCAAGTCCTTTTGAAACAGATAATACACCTGTATTTAAATGATAACGACCAGTTAATATACTTGCCCTGGAGGGGGCACATAGAGGACTCACATAAAAATTAGTTAACTCCATTCCACTTCTTGCAAGGTTGTCTAATTGGGGTGTTTCAAGAAGAGGATTGCCATGTAAACTTAAATCTCCCCATCCCTGGTCATCAGTGAGGATCAGAACAACATTGGGTGTAATTTGAGCAATAGCCAAAGTATGAAGCAGTAATGTCATCGTTATAAGAACATATGTACAGTTAGTCATTTTATTTAAATTCTTCTGGTTAAATTAATTAATAAGGTAATTAAATTGATAAAATAGAGATTCCAAGAAATTGCCTGGATCGTACCGGCTTGGATGGCAGGGCATTTATTTCCATCCGCCCATGACCCCTGCTTATGTATAATTCTTCTGCCCAAGTTAATAACAAATGCTTAATTACTAACGTCAACCGAACTTGAGCCAATACTGATTTACTGCTCATTGATTGATTTTTCAGCCTGCTATTACCAATTGAGTATTGCACGCGGTTTATTGTCTCGTTAGTCGAGTGCGAAGTTTTATTAAGCGCCTTATTTAACGGAGCGCAGAACAAAAAGGCTTCGCCACCCATACAAAAAACTACCTAATTCCAAACAGCCCTTGACAAAATAAATCATCACGGAAACCAACAAGCAGTCAAAGTCTTTAAATTCGAGTAAGGGAACCTATATGCCAATTGCAACTCAATTACTAATCATGGCAACTAAGGGCACAGCGATCCCTGGTAAAAAGACAGCACGATCACCCCTCCTTTTTCTAAAAAACCTCCTAAGGCCCGGTGTCCCTGAACAACGTATAGCCCAAAACCCCCGATACAAAATTTTTCAGGAACTGAAAAGTTTATTCAATGCTCTTTTTAATTGCGGGGCTTTCAGCTTCATGACTAAATGTTAGCGGCTGGCATTCCTTACCACTATTGAAGTTGCTTAACAATGTTGATCTAAAAGCTTATTTAAAGTCTTTGCCTTATCAATTAGTTCAGCGCTTTCAATTTTATTCACTGAAATTATATTTGGTAATTCTTTATATAGATCTGGCAGGTTTAAAATTTCTACAATTTGGTCTTTTATCCATTTATTGTAGGCAATTGGATAAGTTTTATGTTTAATGAAAAGCGTTTGTAAAAATTTTTGAAACGCTACATATAATCTGTCAAAAGCCTGGAAATATAAACCCCTTTTAACAAATAATGGAATATGGTCTAAGTCATACAGGCAAGCTGCCTTTGCCAAATTTAATCTTTGAGTTTGAAGTGTGGTGCCATAGTACGGTAACCACTGTGATTTTAATTTTAGAAAATGTTCACCTATGTTCGTCAATGATGCAGAATACAATAATCTGTTTCCAATTTCAACCTCAAAAAAATCAATACTGCCACCATCTTCCCAAATTGCAGGTTCGAAAATACCATCAATAATATCTAAATGTATTTGAGCAAATTTGTTTGAGTTCCTATATAGATTTAGAGTTGGGTTGGAATTTAAGAAATCATTCCAGGTAATGTCAAGCTTTACCATTTCTGTACTACTTATTGTTTGGGAAACCAGTACAGCAATATCTATATCGCTATCAGGTGATGCTTTTCCTCTGGCAATAGAGTTTACTAATAAGATAGTGTCAATATTCTTTTGTTCAAGAAAAAATCTTTTTATAACTTCAGTTGCTTGTTTATGTAATTCGGTCGGGAAGATTATTTCTGTCATAATAAATTTCGTGTCTACCGTGTCGTCATTTGCTTGCCGCTGACGTATACGGCTCTGAGCAGGGGGGCGATCCTGGTGTTCCGTCGGCAGGGTACCCTGTGCTAAATTTAAAAATAAAAGTACAATGTTTCTTCTTCTACTGCCGATATTATTCTTCAGCCGAAACTGAATCCGGGAGTTATAAATAGTTTATTATACTTCCGTCTGCGCGCATGCCAAAAGCCGCATGTTTTACATCCCGCCATAGAACATTTTTCCATGCAAGAATATTCAATTAGGCAATTGGTATTGCTGAAAAAAGTCCCAGAGCAAATCATTTGCATTTATAGCAGTTGAAGGGGTACCTGAATTTGGTCCACCGGGCTGCCCGCCCGGCCAGCCATGCCCGCCGTCATTTGTTAAATAGTATTGTATGCTAACATTATTTGTACAGGAAGACCATTTTTTGAATGTATATAGGTTATTGTTAAAAATTACCTGTGAGGGGTTGGTGCAATTATTTTTTAACGAAAATACATTCAGTACAGAATCAAGCGGCGGGCAATAAACATCACTTACACCATTACCAAAGCCACCGGTATAAACTACATGCTGGTCAAGCTTTGAGTGCATGTGTAATACAGGCATTGCCCTTGCTGGATTGCATGCGGAGGTTACTACCATGGTAGAACTGTTGGGTGCAATAGCGGCAATTTTGTTTGATAGTTCGCAAGCCAGCCTATAACACAGCATACCACCATTAGAATGTCCTGTAGCATATATTTTTTTTGGATTAATTTTATATGTTGCGACTAATTTATCAATCAATTGGCTAATAAATTTCACATCGTTAATCTGATTGGTGACTGCTGAACCGCAGCAGGTGCCTGCATTCCAGGTTTTTATTGCACCGGTTCCTTCAGGATAAACAACAATAAAACCGGATGCTTTAGATTTGTTCGTTAATAAACTTGTACTCTTAAACTGAGAAGAACTACCCCCGCCTCCATGCATAGCAATTACTAAAGAAAAGGCAGATGACTCATAATAGCCTGGTGGAAGATTTATTATATAGTTTCGTTCAAGTCAATCTACAGTAATTGTTTCATTAAAGCGATAACTTTTATCAACCGGGGATATATTTGGAGATTTATCACATCCCGCAAAAATAAGTAGAAGGCTAAATGTTAATGGTTGCAATAATAAATTTATCCATTGCTTCATCTTTAGCGTTTTTAATTAAATTGTTCCAAAAGAACAACATAGACATTAAAAATCACTAACGGTTTAGTCGTAAATATATTTTGCTGCAATTATATTCATTGGCTTTGGGTCAACGTTAAAAATATGCTGATAATAACACTATGCGGAATCGATGAAGTTATGCAACTATGAATTTCAGCAGAATAGTGTTTAGGCCCACGTACAACGTGTTCGGTTTTGAGCAGTTGGGGTGGATATTACGTCTACTGATGCCCGGATTTATTAGTCAGACTGAATAAAAGATGACGCCTGCGATTTGCTGATCATATTTATATTTAGATTGCTTAAAATACAGGTTTTATTCAATTAAACAGATGGCAGCACTTTTGAAGCAAGTATATTTTGCTCAAATTATTGATAGGGAATGATACCTGTTCTGCTCATATCTTATGTTTTCTCGTTCTGCATTTATCACTGCAATATTTTACTTCGTCCCAAACCTTCTCCCATTTTTTACGCCAGGTAAAAGGTCTTTCACAAACTACACACATTTTAAGTGGCAGGTTTTGTTTCTGTACTTTTTTCATTCAGGCGATCATTTTTCAATTAAACTACCGTCAAATAATTTTTTAGAGTACTGAATGAATATTTTTTAAAAAATATTATCTATCGTTTACTTATTTTATTCATCGAAATAGTTTTTTGGAGTGAGCATTTAAACCGGACTATTTCAGGGTTTCTTTTTTTTGCATGCTTTTGGCTGATGCCACTATTTACCCTCTTTCTCCACAAATTAAAACTGCTGCGTTTTAACTCTCTGCGCATGAGTGCAATTACATCAGCCTCTGAAAAATAAAATTGTGTTTCTATTGCTTCAAAAGGAGTTCTGTCTTCCCATGCCATTTCAATTATCCTGTCAATATCTTTTTGTTCCATCAATAAAATTATCTAGAATGAGGTTCGCTTCCATTTAATCGTGATCGGTGAGCCTTCAGCCATAATAACAGAATCAGGCTGATTATTGTTTAAAAAAGAGAAATCGATTCCATACATTGATTGAAAGTCACAATCAATAGAATAATCTATTACTTTATTAACCTGCCACCTGGGATGATTCACTCTGTATTCCTGAGAAAGTAAATTATTTATTTTAGTATATCCGTAGTAATGCTCAAAGATGAATTCGGCAACACTACCCGGTAACATTTGCTCATTTTCTTTTGCAGCATTTACGGCTATGTGATTCCATTTTTTATTTATACGCCATTGATACCTTACGTTTTTAGAAAGATTTGTAATTTCTATGGTATTTTTTGTTGGGATAGCGATGTAATGTTCTTTATATAATTTATTCGCAAGCCATGCTACTAATTTATATGGCACGGTTTCGTTTATAAAAACTACGCCTCTCTTTACAAAATCTCCTTCAACTCTCTTCACATAAAAGCGCAGATTAATTTCTTCAAAAGTTCCTAAAAATGGAATGGGGATATTGAACAGGTTTGTTTGTTTGAACATAAAACCAACCAAGCTCACATAGGTTTTATTTTCGTAAAAATCCAGTTCAACACCATGAGGCAAATACGGTGTTAATACATCAGGGTTCACCTCATAGTTAGCCATAATTAAGTTTTCCCAACGAGCTGATAGAAACGTTTCTTTCATTTTATTTACAAAAGGGTATAAATAATTATTTAACTTTTCAAGGAAGACATATCCCCGTCTACATGTAAAATATGTAAAGTTATTCAACTTTTATTTTGGGAAAGTAAAAACGCAGGCCTAGTTACAATATTCTCCGTATTGCCAATTCTTTTTAAAGGATGCCGCAAGCGCATTGGCTTCATTTTTTATTCGCTATCTAACAGGGATGCGACTAAAGTGTATCAGTTAATGAAGGTTCAATACAAGTCACTTTTATTATAAGAGCTAGTTCAGCGGACAAGGCTTTTGTTAATCCTTATAACTTTTCTAGAAAGTTGGAATAACCTGATTGCCTGATAGGAAAAGTTGAATAGATATGCTTTAAAGGAATATTATGCTGCATAAATACTTAACTTAAAGAGAAGACCCGAATAAAATATTCAAAGTGGTTTGATTACTAAATATGAGGCTTCAGTTCAGATGTAACTTCAGGGGTTTTGTTTTCTCATTTCTCTTAATGCCATCAAAAAGCCAGCTGCGAATAATAATGTAATCAGGCCTGCGAAATATGGTATTATTTCAATCATTTTTCCTGTTGTTTATAAGTTGTAAATAAATTCCAAACGCCAGGATAGAGGGTACCCAGATACCAATAAATATGGCGGCGTTTGCTTCTCCCTTGAAATATAATATTTCGGAAAAAATAAGTGAAAGAAATGCTGCGATAAATAATAATTTATCTGTTGTTGTAAACTTTTTAAACATAAGGTTATTGATTTTTGAATATGTACTACCTAAATGAAAAATCTATATATGATATAAACAAACTTACCATTTTTATTTTATATGCGGTTTTATTTCAAATTAATCAGCAGTATAATTGCACATACAGATTACTCAGTACCCGGCAGCGACATGAAAAAAATATATGAATTTAATATCATAAAAAACAAGGCAGGCAACGATATCCAAAGACTATCTTTAACTTTTATCCTGATTGCAACACCTAAAAACATTAATATTGTAAGTCCTCCTGCCGAAATCAATAAAATGAGTTGCATCTTTAAACCTACCAGCAGACCCACTGCCCCCATTAATTCTAAAACGGCGGTTGGTGTTCCTGCTTTCTCAAGTCCAAAGCGTTTAAATTCACTTTTCATTTGTGGTGATTTAAAGTAAGCAATTCCATAGGCCATAAAAGATAGGCTTGAAATTAAAATCAGGACATTAAGTAAATTCATTGCTCTATTAATTTTAGTGATACAGCCACAATGAAAAGACTTAATATTAGTAGTAGAAAAGAGGGTATATGTTTTCGCCATGGATGGCGCATTTTAAAATGGAAATACTGTGCTGATAACATAAGAAATGCGATAAGTAATGCCGGAATAAGTATCAAATCCGGATGCCAAATACCTGCAACCAGCAATGTTGACAAAGCTATTTTAGCAGACCCTATTGTGTTACGTGTTAAATCACTCAAGCCATATTGCTTAAATTCCTTAGTGATATTATGAAAACGAAATATCCAAACATATGCTATTGACACGGCAACTATAACTTGAGCGATGATAGAGTAATTAATCATTGGTTATTTTTTTATTTTTGTCTACTTTTTATTACGGTTTTGCATAATTTTCAGCGTTGCGTTTTTTTATTATATTAGTCTTTCCACCAAAGCTGAAGACAGTGTTGAATAGAGTTGCAAATGTTGTGGTTGAATTAGCGAAGGTGGAGCCTTTGATATTCGTCCGCCTGAACCTATGCCTGGGTTTTCTCTAAAGATAGATATTAAGAACCATAGTTTGGCTTTGTTAATTAAGCCCGGAATATAGTACAAAAGAATTACCCCCGTTGATTTT
>JBDSBP010000116.1:0-4856 GCA_039921525.1 Chitinophagaceae bacterium
TGAAAACCTCTAAGGCATTGGCTATCGGCTATCAGCAATCAGCTATCAGCCTTTAGCTTATTCAGATAGAGTGTTGGTTTAAAAAATAAATTAAAGGAGTCTGTTAAATAAATTAGAGTTTAAAGTATTGTTTTAGCTGATAGCCGATAGCTGAAAGCTGATAGCCGATAGCCAAATACGTCAACCATTACACCAGAATACACATGAGTGAACCCGCATTAAAACGAACCGTAACCCGCCTCTCGGCGATTCTTTTAGTAGTAAGTGCCATCATTGGCTCGGGCGTTTTTAAAAAGATCGCTCCTATGGCTGATGGATTACAATCTCCGCAACTGATTCTCGGTTCCTGGGTGGCGGCAGGTTTATTGAGCCTGATGGGCGCTTTGTGTAATGCGGAGCTTGCTTCCATGATGCCAGCCTCTGGGGGTGAATATGTTTATTTTAAAAAAATCTATGGTACGTTTTTTTCCTTCCTCTACGGCTGGGGAAACCTCACCGTGATGAAATCATGCACCATCGCTGCGCTTGCTTATGTTTTTGCAGAATCATTCAATGTGCTGCTGCCGTTGCCCGGTGGATCAATCAGTATAAAATTGCTGGCAACGGCTCTTGTTATACTACTGAGTTATGTGAATCACCGTGGTGTTGTATTTAGTGAAAAGCTCAGCCGGTATTTGATAACGACGATAATTATTGTGATGGTCAGCTTTGTGGCGATGGCCTTTTTTTCAGGTAAAGGCAACATGGACTATTTTACCAGGAGCAGCCCGAATGCTCCACAGGACTGGAAATTATTCGCCGCTCTTTTTGCCGCATCCTTAAGCGCTTTCTGGGGTTACGAAGGCTGGAATAATATCGGGTTCATCGGGGAAGAAGTAAAGAATCCGCAGAAGAATATTCCCATTGCCCTGGGTATGGGCACAATCATCGTTATCGTTTTATACCTTGCCATGAATGCAGCCTATCTTTATATTATGCCAGTGGAAGATCTCGCTGCCATCAATCAAGCGCAACATAAAATTGCTGCTGTGGAAGTGGCCGGTGTAATCAGCGGGCATCTCGGTGCTGTTATTCTTTCCTGCCTGATATTATTTACCACTTTTAATTGTGTGAACACTACCATCCTCATGTCTGCACGCATACTCTTTGCGATGGCACGTGATGGATTGTTTATAGAAAGCGCCGGAAAAATTCATCCCAGGTACCAAACGCCTTCCCGTGCCATCTTATGGCAGGCTATCTGGGCGATCATATTATTATGGTGGGGTAGTTTTGACCAGCTTACAGATTTACTTATATTTGCTGCATTTATCTTCTATGGCTCTACCGCTTTCGGAGTTATTATAATGCGTAAAAAAGATCCCGGTGCAAACCGCCCGTACAGGGTTATTGGTTACCCGGTATTGCCCATTGTCTTTTCCTTATTCTGCCTTGTGTTGGTAGTGGTGACTATCATCCAACAACCTGTTCAGGCACTTATAGGCTTGGCCTTGATTCTTTCTGGGGCGCCTGTATATTACTATTTTATAAAGAAAAAAAATAAAACTTAGACTATCCTTAAATTATTCGGTCATGAATTTTTCTCAATATAAAAAAGGCACGGCAGCGGTCTGGGCTGGTGAAGGTGATTTAAATGTTAAAGGTGCAGTCACCGCTCCTATTGCAAGCAGCGTTGCCTTTTCTTACAATGACCTGGATGAATGGCACGATGTTGCCACTGGTAAATCAGCTGTATTTATCTATAGCCGCAATACCAATCCTACCGTTGCTGTGCTGGAAGAAAAGATCCGCGTGCTGGAAGGCGCCGAAGCAGCCACGTCCTTTGCTACGGGAATGGCTGCTATCAGCAATACCTTATTTACATTTCTAACACCCGGCAAAAGAGTGGTTTCCGTTAAAGACACTTATGGTGGCACCAGTAAAATATTTCTCGATTTTTTACCCGTTTATAATATCGATGTAAAGCTTTGCGACACCACCGATTTTGAGCAGTTGGAATATGAGATCGCCAAAGGCTGCGACCTCGTATATCTTGAAACGCCTACCAATCCTACTCTTAAGATCATCGACATAAAAAGGATAACTATTGCGGCTAAAAAAGTAGGCGCCATAGTAGTGGTGGACAATACCTTCGCAACCCCCGTTAACCAGAACCCTCTTTTATTCGGCGCAGACCTCGTTGTTCATAGCGCCACTAAATTTTTATGCGGCCATTCGGATGCTATGGGTGGATTGCTGGCCGGGAAAGCAGACCTGGTGAAAAAAGTATTCCAGTTTCGTGAAATTAATGGCGCCAGCCTCCAGGCCGATCCAGCTTACATGATTGCCCGTGGTATGAAAACATTAGAACTCCGGATTGAACGTCAGAATGTTTCTGCGTTGAAAATTGCCACTTACCTGCAATCGCATCCTAAGGTGCAGGATGTTTTTTATCCCGGCCTGGAAACACATATCGGTCATGCGATTGCTAAAGAACAGATGTATGGCTATGGTGGAATATTGAGCTTTGCGCTTGATGGTAATTACGAACAGGTGAAAAAATTACTTCCCAAATTAAAACTCGTACATCTTGCGGCAAGTCTGGGTTCGGTGAGTACGTTAGCTGGCCCGCCGCGAACAACCAGTCATGTTGAATTAACGGAAGAGCAGCGCAAGCTGTTAGGGATACCCGAAAGTTTGATAAGATATTCGGTAGGGATTGAGAATGTGGATGATTTGCTGGGTGACCTGGAAGGGGCGTTGAAAGAAATATAACTACGCGCTAAAAAAGTGGTAACAGTTATCACTGCTACCACCCATATTTCCATCCACTTTTAAATAACTTCGCCAGGTAAGTAACTTTAAACTTATGGTTTGGCTTTATTCCTGTCTATTTCATTGCCAATAATATATCCACCGCCGGCGCCTATTGCACCACCTAAAATGCCGCCAGCAACTTTGTTTTTACTCAGGATTACACCTGTAGCTGCACCGCCAACTCCGCCTATAGCAGCGCCTTTGGCCCTGTTACTCCATCCCTTTTTCTTCACTTCTGTTGTTGTTACTGGTGCAGGAGTCGCGACCGTTCCGGTATTCACTTTGGTTGCTGCAGTGGCTGAACTTTCCTTTTTTCCAGAACTGGCAGAATTAATATCAGTAGTAGTAGTTACAGTACTAGAGCCATCAGTATTATGTTTCTCAACAACTGTTACACGCCTAGTACCGTCAGGCAACAACGTAACTACTGAACTATCTGATAAACTCATAGCCGAACCCGTTGCTACCGTTTCTTTATCTGTTTTCGAATTGGACCGGCATGCAGTAAAAATTAATGCGATGGTTACCACTATAAATAATGATTTCATACTCTTAAGGAAAATTTTTTATTTTTCAAGCTATATAACTGAAGAACAAAAATTATATTGTCGCGGATAATTTATTGAGTACTTATACTGTAGACAGATTTTTGATTGTTATTCAACTGGCTTACATTAAATTTATGTCTTCTTCTTAAATGCATCAGGTATTATAAATTCATACCCTTCAGGTGGCCATGGCCCTATACTTTGGCCGGTGGGGCGAGGATTTGTTGGCCGAATGGATTCATATCCATTCGCCGTATACTTTATATTAAGAAATGGGGTTTTTCTTTCCTTTCCGTCAGCAAGCGAACGAATTCCCATATCTATTATTCCACTCGTTAATAAATTTCGTTCAATGGGTGCCGTTGGTTTGCCTGTAACAATAAATTTTTGAATATTAAGTGTCAGGTAGCTGAAATGTGAATAGCTCATGCTGTTGTCCAGTACGAATTCCGTAGCTACCGTTTTACCATTTGCTTTGGCAGCATAGGCCCATCCTGAGTTTACATATTCGTTTAACATGAGTATCGCGCCTTTGGTGCCATCATTGTATTTTACAATAACAGCAAAAGGTGTTTTAACTATCTCGCGCATGGCGCCTGTAGCCTTTCCTTTGATGGTGTCGCAGGCGGCATCTACTAATTTCTGAGAAATTTTTCCTGAATCTATTGCCTTCCATACATCATCCCCCTTTAGTCCCTCTACACTGGCTACACCCGTTTCACCACCAGCGCGCCGTTCCACCATACATTGCAGAATCTCCGTAACATGAAAACCATATGCATCAAGAGAAGCATATCCGATTGCCACTGCTTCGGTAATTTTTGTTCCTATGGGATGTACCAGGTCTTTATCCCGCCAACAGTAAGGCAGAGATGAGCCCGCCATCATGGGAACGTTCAATTCTTTCGACCGGTCATAGATCCATTTGCTATCGAGCCAGCTATAGGCAAGATGTTTGTCAGTAAACACAGGAACCGATTTGTTGGAGGCGTCAAATACCCGGAAGATCTGCTCCAGGTAATTCATGCGCGGGTACATTTTTATTCCAAGATGGCTATTCTTGTATTCGCCATGTTCACCAATATAAATTACTGCATCAACAGCCAGCTTGTCGCCCCCCAACGTTAACGCTTCAGCAATAGTGGGATAGATTTTTGTGTCATTCATTTTTGCAATCCTCACTCCCGTATCATTTTCACCGATCTGGTCGATCCACATGGAAACAATTTTTACCTGGGGTGTTACCATACCATCATCTGTAGGAATACCGGCAAAAAGTTTGGTACCGATAACATCGGCATGAGCGCTATTTCTATAGATGTTTGCTATAAAGGCAACTGTTTTCTTGCCCTCTTCCAGCGAAGGTTTAAGAGCTCCCACCTCGGCACCTGTACGAGCATCATGTGCCATCATGAACTGGGGAGCAATAGTTAAACCTGCAGCGGTAATGACCGATTTTTTTATAAAATCTCTTCTATGTGTGTTGGTATCTTTTTTCATTTTGTATTTGTA
>JBDSBP010000117.1:0-48323 GCA_039921525.1 Chitinophagaceae bacterium
CTGTCGGTTATTTTGGCTATCAGCTATCAGCTATCAGGAAAACAATGCTAGAATTAGTTTCCTCCTGATAGCTGAAGGCTGATAGCCAAAGCGTCATTTTAGAGTTGACATAACACTAGTATGCTTATTTATAGTATTAAACGTTAAAAAATGCCCACAAGAAAAGATCTTACTTCAGAAAGCTGCACCCAAAGCATCACAGCGGTTCGGGACACGCTTTATGTATTGAGCGGCAAATGGAAACTACCTATCATCATCGCTCTTACCGATGGTCCCAGCCGGTTCAAAGATTTACAACGTCAGCTCCGGGACATTACTCCCAAAATCCTGTCCAAAGAATTGAAAGTGCTTGAGCTGAATGAATTTCTTACCAGGACAGTCTATGCTACTTCACCCGTAACGGTAGAGTACGAGCTTACCAAATACAGCCAGTCATTGAACAAGATCATCGAAGAGATGCGCCAATGGGGAATGCTACACAGGAAACGGATAATGAATAACTTCAGGAAAGATAAAAAGACCAGGGAACTGTAGGTACTTTTACAGACGATTTATAATCAGACATACTGATTGCCATGCACAATTATTTTTAGGATTTTTATTTTTATCGATGTAATATAAACCGTACCTATTCCGATCTTACGCATTTGCCACAAGAATTATTGTTGGATTTCAAGGAAAGAAAATAAGTAAAATGTTTAATGCTTAAAAGTGTAAGGATTAATACGACGAAGCTTTATCGGTTTGCGGAAGTGGCTAGGGAATTGACTTTATAATATATTCAATATTTACTTTTAGTTCAGGGACATCATTTTTAATTATCTCCCAAGCTAAATTGTAGTCCACAACAAAATATTAATGGGTAAACATGTTTTTAAATCGGACCGATCATTAGCTAGTTTACTATATGTTAACTCTTATATATGAAACACGGATTATATTATAATAAATAAGTTATTCCATTTAATAACCACTTGCTCATCTTGCAGGAATTATTTACTGTTGCTGGTCTTATCCAGCTTGTTCATGATCAGCCAACCTCACGATCTTTTGAATTAATGACGGATGATTTAATGATGGATCTACATGGTAGAACGCTCTTATGACCTTTCGTGTTAGCCTATACTCAGTGCCTATCATTTTATATTCGGAATCTGGCAATCCCAATGATAAAGATTATTGTTATAACACAAGGGCGTATGAATATTTTCTAAAAGCATTGTTTTTTTTATTTAAGAGTAGCAGAAATTTTATAAAACACTGCCAGGCCACATCAAAATGCTTTTTATTATATCTTTGGTTATGGCAATATCAATCATCTGCAGAAACAGTAGTAAAAGGCTTTCGCAACCTGGTGTAAATTTTAAAACAATAGTGTTAACTTTTTTGGTAATAGCTGCTTTTATATCATGTCGGCAACCTTCAGAAATTAGTTATTCCGGACCGATTGAAATTAAAAAGGGTGGAGTGTATACCGGTAATTACAAAAGCGATGATTCCAACATTCCCGCCATTACCGTTTCTACATACGATTCCGTGGAAATAACAGGGTGCAACATCGTCAGCGCCGGCATAGGCATCAAAGCTTTTGGCGGCAGCAGGCTAACCATTCACCACAATAACATTAGTGGACTGCCACCTACAGGTAACCAGTGGGGGAGGGCTTTGGATGATTATCATCCTCAATTCCTGGTGTTTGAAAATAACAATGTTCATCATACCGGAGGCCTGGTGATTGACCATTCGGATGAAAACACAAAAAGTGCAGTTATCCGGTTCAATAAATTTATTAACACGGATAACCGTAAAGGTGACTTTTCAGTGGGTGATCACCGTGCGGCTATTCTTTTTAATTCCGTATTGCCGATACTTGGCGAAATTTCATGGAACTATTTTCATAACGAGCTTGATTCAAGTTCGATTGAAGATAATATAAACCTGGGTAATTCAGGTGGATCAAAGGATTCGTCCTTTTTAATTCATGATAATTTTATTTGGGGAGCGTATCCGTCTCCTGCCACCTCGGGTCATTTCACCGGTTCGGGCATCTCAATAGAAGGAGAACCGGGGCATAATGCTTTCAATAATGTATCACAGTACATAAAAATTTTTAACAACCAGGTCATTTCCACCTGTAATGCCGGAATCAACATTAGTCATGGCCATGACATTACCGCTCAGTTTAATACCATCATTTCGTCTGGCATGTATCCAAACGGGGATAAGTCTGACAGATTTTGGGGAGGCTGTGCCATCTGGAATCCATCTAAGTTGAGCCCCGATGTATTTAAAGATATAACAATCAAAAATAACACGATCGGGTACGTGCGACCGGGAATGAATGTGCCGCTTCCTAACCGGCAGGACTATGTGGTGGTGCCAGGAAGTCCTATAAACGTTCAGCCGGGTGATAATACCGCTCTTCCTAACCCTATCACACTTCAAACAGAGCTTGACCAGGTACCCATTTGGGAAAAGAAACTCGCCGATAACAAAATTATTATAGGCAACACAACCAGCAACGGCAAGCCGATGAAATAACTACCTGCCTTTACAAGAAAGTGCCGGTTTTATTCAATCAAACTCAACCTACAAGGTTTGCCTTCTTAGGCTTACTCTACGGGTTCAAACCTTAGAGGTTTTACCTGCAGACTCTGATTATGGAAACATCAGCGGCAACCGCACGAAAACCTTCAGGTTTAAAATCATTTATCGTTACTAAAAGGTGGTAGTTTAGTTTCAAAAGAAGCAGTTGAAAACCCATATGAAGACAAAATAAAACTATATAACAAAGATTTCCTGCATGTAAGATATTTACAAAATGTAATCACAGATTAATATCACACCATACGCAGCAGGGTAGGACTACATATTGATTTTATGAGCGGGCTAATAACAGATTGGAAAATTTTTCTAAAAGGTATTGTCGCGGACGAAAAAACGGCTGTTTGTATAAACGAAAAAGGCATTACCCAGGTCCCGGGAAGCAGCAAGGCCAATTTCACTTTATCCGACAAAGATAAAGACCCGGAGGAATGCAGTTTCGGCAAGCCATTGAAATGGATTGCTAATCGCCGGCAGTTTTAATGTTCATCGTTTTAAACCTCCAACCGCTAAAGGAGGAAGCTGGCATTGGTGGTGGGTTGAAGATGGGGAATGAAAGCAATTTGCGCTGAAAAAGAAGGTGTGTGGGGTGTACTAAATGCGCTAACAGTTGCCTGATACTCCTTAAATAAAAAGATCAGTCTGGTGTCTTTTAAAGGCAACAGCAATCACCATCCATCAGAAATGGCTCGTTCTTTGGGAATTAATGTGACAAACCGGCCCGGGATAAATACCTTACTACCCTTGCCTATCTATTTAGCAACACATGTTCAGGCAATGCCTCCTGGTAAGTATGAACCACGATATTCGTCGTTATGTTTTTATGCAATTCATAGCTAAATGTTACATAAAAATCAAATAACTTGTAAACATCACGGATCATGTCACCTTCATCATATGTGGCTAAAAAAAAGCCTTCCTCCCAAATAAGTTCTTCCTTCTCGGGTTCACTTAATGCTAAAAATTGATCTTTATTCATGTTGGCAACATAAATAATAAGTTTGAATCAAATAAATATTAATTGATATCATATTTAATCAACTATTTTTTTTATGCTTATACATTTAAAAAAAAACTAAAATAATCCTGATCCCTGTAAATTTTATGATTTTAACGGCCAGGTGGATTTTATTTGATATGTAATGGCATGTACCTTACAAGTCTATTAACATATTAATTCATGTTTTCAACCTGAAAAAATCTGGGAGTGGTGAATATAATTTTTTTAGAATTGCCACACATGATAACTAAAAATAAACCTGGTTTTGTAGTCATACCTGTTAAGAGGTTAAAACCTGTAAGATTTGCTTTTTTAATACTCGCCCTCTAGACTCAAACCTGTAAGGGTTGCTTTTTTAATGCCGGCACTTCGGGTTCAACCCCTATCGGTTTAGCTTTTTCTGTGTCCGTCCTTAGGTTTCAACCCGAAAGGTTCAGCCTCTTTGCAAATTAGCAGGTTATTCTTGATCTGCCTTATTTGTTTACTAGGTTAGCTTTATTTTTTAATAATGGTCCCGCTGTTTCTTGTCAAAATGATCAATTGCATTTGGATGTCGTTTAAAGGAAAGAAAAAGTAGCGGTGTTTGAAGGGTAGGAACTTGCTCCCGCCCTGTTACACCAGGCACATATGGTATTTTTTCGGCATTGCCCATGTATTCTGGGAGTTTCGTATGCAATCAGGGCTGGGGCAAGCCCTGCCCCTACAAACGCCCCCCTGCATTTTGGTCCTCCTTAATCTAACGACCTTGAATCGCATATCGTAGCATTGTTCTTCGCAAGATCGCAGCGTATTTATCTAAAAAATGCTTTAGCGATTCAGCTCCCGGCCCTGTTAATCTAAGCCCCCTTTGACAGCTTTGCGAATCAAATCCTGTTTTATCAGGCAATAGTATTTCTCCAATTTTAGATGTGTGAAATCGATATCGCCTACGATCATTTTGAAGGTGGTTTTATGGCTAAAGTTGCAAAGGTTTAATTACTTTACATCAAATATTAAATGCGTCTATTAGCTAAACGAACAACTATGAAATACCTGCTATTCCTTATAATTCCTTTGATAATTTGCTGTAATAATAAATCCCGGTATGATAAAATAATTCATGACGGATTAATTTATGATGGCAACGGCGGAAAACCGTTTAATGGCGATGTTGCCATTAACGCGGATACTATTGCAGCAATAGGCAATCTATCAAATTTTTCAGCGAAGGAAATCATTGATGCGAAGGGAATGGCGGTATGTCCCGGCTTTACCAACATGCTAAGTTGGGCAACCGAATCGCTGATTGAAGACGGTCGCTCGCAAAGTGATATCCGGCAGGGTGTAACCCTGGAGGTAATGGGTGAAGGGGAGAGTATGGGACCATTAAATGTTACATTGAAAGATCAAATAAAGAGTGGACAATCTGATATCAGGTACACCGTTGCCTGGAATACCCTGGGTGAATATTTAGCATACCTCGAAAAGAACGGCGTTTCATGTAACGTTGCTTCGTTTATTGGCGCCACTACGGTGCGTAGGTATGTTGTAGGAGAAGATGATCGTGCCGCTACAGTTTCTGAGCTGGACAGTATGAAATTATTGGTACGCCAGGCGATGGAAGAGGGCGCCATGGGAGTTGGTTCGTCTCTTATTTATCCACCTGCCTTTTTTGCCAGCACGGATGAACTAATAGCTTTATGCAAAGAGGCATCCAAATATGAAGGCTCTTATATTTCTCATATGCGCAGTGAGGGTAATCGTTTATTCGAAGCAGTGGAAGAGTTGATTACAATTGCCAGGGAGGCGAAGCTGCATGCGGAGATCTATCACCTGAAAGCAGCCGGGAAGGCGAACTGGAGCAAGATGGACAGTGTAATAAACAGAATAGAAAAAGCCAGAAAGGAAGGCTTGGATATTACGGCTGATATGTACACATACACCGCAGGCGCCACGGGTTTAACCGCTGCTTTTCCTCCTTCACTGCAGGATGGAGGTTTTGGCAAACTTTGGAAAAGGTTGCAGGATCCTGCCATTCGTGCAATGATGAAAAAGGCGATGAATACGAACGCCACAGAATGGGAGAATCTGTACTATGGCGCCGGCAGTCCTGATAAGGTGATCTTGTTGGCCTTCAGCAAGGATTCATTAAAAAAATATACCGGCAAAACGCTGGCAGAAGTAGCAAAGATCCGTGGTACCTCACCGGAGGAAACAGCCATGGATCTTATTGTTCAGGATAGCACAAGGATCGGCGCCGCTTATTACCTGATGAGCGAAGAAAATGTAAAAAAGCAAGTTGCACTGCCATGGGTCAGTTTTGGGTCAGACGAAGGCTCTTATTCTCCGGAAGGAAGTTTTCTTAAATCTAATGTTCATCCCAGGGCTTACGGAAATTTTGCAAGGGTGATAGGCAAGTATGCAAGAGACGAGCACGCGTTGTCTTTGCAGGAGGCTATTCGAAAATTAGCAAAACTTCCTGCAACTAATCTAAAGTTGAAGAAAAGGGGTGAGTTGAAAGTGGGCAATTATGCCGATGTATTAATCTTTGATCCCGCAAAGGTTAACGATAATGCCAGTTTTGAAAAGTCGCATCAGTTTGCAACGGGCATGATAGATGTTTTTGTAAATGGGGAACAGGTATTGAAGGCTGGTGAACATACCGGTGCCAAGCCAGGAAGATTTGTAAAAGGTCCGGGATATAAGGGTAAATGAATAATTGTATTTTCATTTTCTCCCCTAATTGACAGAAGAAAAAGGGTTCAGTATTCGGCATTCAATTTTTAAAGATCAATTTAATAAAATATATAGATCATGCCTGCAAATAAATCCAACGAAGCCATTCTAAAACATCAACTTGTTGAAGTAATTACCAAAGGCAATGCGCATGCATCATTTGAAGAAGTTGTGGAAGATATTCCATTAAAAGACCTGGGCGCTAAACTCGGCAATCTTCCCTACAGCATCTGGCAACTGGTAGAACATATACGTATCACGCAAAAAGACATCCTTGAATTTTCAAGAAACCCGCAACATGTATCACCTGAATGGCCGGATGAATACTGGCCCGAAAAGCCTGGTCCTGCCAACGAGCAGGAATGGCTGCAATCATTAGAGCAAATCAAAAAAGACAGGAAAGCCTTTATTGATTTATTGAATGATCCAGCCGCGGACCTTTATACTCAATATGCTCATGGAGAAGGGCAGAACCTGTTAAGGGAAGCGCTTTTAATTGCCGACCATACAAGTTATCATATGGGAGAAATAATTGTTCTAAGAAGGCTATTAAACGACTGGAATGATTAACGATTGCGACAGCATTTAAGATTGTGGAGAGGTTTTCGATATAATTCACTCATAACAACATATAGCCATGCAAACTAAATACTCATGAATATCACAATCAGAAAAGGAATGGGGCAGGATATTGATGTTATTTTTTCATTAATTAAAGATTTTGCCATCTTCCAGAAAACTCCGGAAAGAGTAACCATTACCCCTCAACAAATGCTGCCGGAAAAAGATTTTTTCCAGTGTTTTGTTGCAGAAACAGTTTCTACGGAAATAGTTGGATTTGCTTCTTTTTTCTTTGCCTATTATTCGTGGACTGGAAAGGCCTTCTACCTTGATGATTTATATGTAAAAGAAACGTTTCGAGGGGGAGGAGATCGGTACAAAACGGTTAAACACAATAATCGACTATGCTAAAACGGAGAACTGTAACAAGCTGCGATGGCAGGTTTCTAAATGGAACACCCATGGAATTAATTTTTATAAAAAGATAGGTGCCTCCATAGATGAGGTGGAAATTAATTGCGATTTGCCTCTTCAATCAACATAAATTAAACTAAGCTATAAAATATCCAGATGAACAATATACCTTATCAAATGATCGATTGGTCTCTTATAAAAAAAGCAACATTTAAAGGAGAAACAGGGATAGCATACTGGCAGACGATTCAATTTTTCGGGCTTAGAATCCGTTTAGTGGAATACTCCAAAGATTACCTGGCCGATCACTGGTGCCAGAAAGGGCATATAGTTCATTGCCTTGAAGGCAGCTTTGTTAGCGAACTGGAAAATGGTGAAAAGTTCTTAATGAATAAAGGAATGACTTATGTTGTTTCTGACGAACTTAGTTCTCATCGTTCGGTATCAGATACCGGCGTTAAACTTCTAATCATTGATGGTGATTTTCTACAATCATCTGGATAATAGAACGACCTGGCGTAATCAGCTATAGCAGCCATGCTGGGGGATCCTTATATTTGTGCTGTTCGCTTTTATGTACAACACCCTGCCTCCTGTTTTTTCAGTTGCAGCTACCAACTCATTGGCTTTTCCTGGTCCATTGGCGTAGGTAAATGAAACAGCGGCGCCATCGGCTGCAAGAGGTCTCACAATCGCTGCGCCCATTCCCAGGCTTCCACCTTTAACTAACACGTATGCCCAGAATTTATTGCAAATGCATACTCAATCTACAATCAGAAGATTTATTATCCACAACAATGTGGATAACAGGCTGTAGAATCAACCAAACAGCGATAATTTTTCCTGGTTAATTTAATATTTGTTATTTTGCCACTATGGCATATAGCGTACTTTATCATAACGAATTAGATATAAAAAGCATTGAAAAAACCTTTCACAAAACCGTGCGTCAGTTGCAGGAAGGTGATTTCAAAAGTGCCGATGTGCGTAAGATGGGTGACACCAATTATTACAGGGCCAGGTTGGATATACGCGACCGGTTGTTGTTTAGCCTGATATATTTCAAAGGCCAAAAACACTTGCTGCTGCTGGAAGTTATAAAGGACCATAACTATGCCCGCAGCCGTTTTCTGCGCGGGGCTTTGCTTCCGGAAGAAGAAAAATTAGCTACCGTTTCTTTTGAAAAAGAATTAAATGGTCATACACCTGAGTTGTCTTTCCTCAATACCAATAATCGTTCAGTTCACCTGCTCAACAAATTTATTTCGTTCGACGAGTTGCAGCAGTCAGTATTTTCGTTGCATTCACCGCTTATTATCATCGGATCTGCAGGAAGCGGTAAAACAGCCCTCGTGCTGGAAAAAATGAAAACATTGCCGGGGAATGTTGCTTATATTTCTCTATCGAAATTTTTGGTAGAAAATGCCTCCGGACTATATTATGCCAATGGCTATGACAATGAAAACCAGGAAGCGGAATTTCTTTCGCTGAATGATTATCTCGCCAGTTGGGAGAAGCCACAGAGGCGTGAAATACATTTTCGCGCTTTTGAGCCCTGGTTCGCCCGTCATGCGCAGAATTTAAAACTAAATGAACCTTATCGCGTATTCGAAGAATTTAAGGGTGTTATTACCGGTTCTCCTGTACATGCGGCATGGTTAACCAAAGAAGAGTATCTTTCGTTAGGCGTGAAACAATCTATCTTCAGTGTAGAAGCCCGGGAAAAACTCTACGCCCTGTTTCAGAAATATATAATTTGGCTGAAAGAAAATAATTGGTACGATAGCAACATTATCTGTTACGAATACCTGGAAAAAATAAAACCCCGGTACGATTATATCATCGTGGATGAAGTACAGGATATTACTAACATACAATTAAAATGTATTCTGCAATCACTTGCTGTAAAATCAAATTTTATTTTAACAGGCGACAGCAATCAAATTGTACATCCAAACTTCTTTTCCTGGTCGAAGGTGAAAACCTATTTTTATCAAAGCGGTGATGCCGGAAAGCAAGTTAAAATACTTCAAACCAATTATCGCAATAGCCGGCAGGTAGTACAACTAAGCAACTTCTTGTTAAAAATAAAAAACAGGCGTTTCGGTTCTATTGATCACGAAAGTAATTACCTGGTCAATACCATAAGCAAGGATGATGGGGAGGTATTATTGTACGGTGATGAAGATAAAAAGAAAAATGAACTGAATCGCCGTACGCAGCAGAGCACTCATTTTGCGGTAATTGTAACGGATAATATATTTAAAGAAGAAGCCAGGCGTCATTTTAAAACACCCCTGGTATTTAGCGTTCAGGAAGCAAAGGGATTGGAATATGAAAATGTAATCCTGGTAAATTTTGTTTCGAACCACGAATCCGAGTTCCGGGAAATTATCAGCGGGGTAACGACAGAGGATCTGCAACAAACAGATCTCCAATACAACCGCGCCAGCAGTAAACACGATAAGGATGCGGAGATTTACAAATTTTATATTAATTCATTTTACGTAGCCATTACCCGTGCCATCAAAAATATTTACCTTTTCGAAAAACGCATCAATCATCCTGCCCTGCAACTTTTGCAAATGCAGGAAAGCAAAAGGGAAATACAGGTAGCCGAGAGAAAATCAAGCCGGGAAGAATGGCTGCAGGAAGCGCGCCGCCTGGAAGAACAGGGTAAGTATGAACAGGCAGAACAAATACGCGCGAAATATTTAGGGTATGATTATATTAGTGCAGAACAATTAGAAATTATTCTTCAACTGGCGCTTGATCCGGCAAAAAAAGAAGAACAAGTAAAAAAAGAACGCAAGCAATTATTCCAGTATGCGCTAAATCATCATCGCTTTGACTGGATAGAACAATTGGCGAAACTGCAATTTCAGCGGGCTTTGTTATATATGAAGGAGCTGCGCCTGCATCGCAAAGAATTTGCAAAAAACATAAGGATGGGTCGCCGCCAGGAGGTATTGACAACTATCAACAGGTATAACATCAGTTTTACTTCAGAGGAAGGCGCCACTGCCCTGATGCTGGTGCTCCATCACGATCAGCACGAATTGGCCGCGGAACTGCTGAAACGAAACGCTTCTATCCGCCAAACCGATCCAAATGGCTGGCTTGCTATTGACTACCTGTTGCAAGGCTATTACAAAAACATTTTACTCAAACATCAGCAGGTAACCTCTTTGCAAACATTAAAACAGTTCTGGTATCCCGTTAAACCCCCAGGTATTGTGATGGAGGTAGATAATCACCAGCTTTTTATTGGTGGAAACAGTATGCTTTTCTTTTTAGTGTTGGCAATGCGAACCATGCAGTCGGTTCAACCTTATAAGGTAAAGACTACCTGGCCGGGCGTGGTCAAGCGCGAACTGGTAACCGGCGCTTTCGGCATGGATGATATAGAAAAACTGGCTTCAGGTTTACCAGATGAAATACTTCCGCCTTATCGTAAAAACCGGTCATATATCAACAGTGTCCTGGCTTCTAATGAGATCAGCCGAAAAGATCAACCTGGTTGTAAAATGGCTTTCCAGAGGATTGAAAGAGGCTGGTATATTGTGAATCCTAATATCAAATGGCCGGCTACATTATAAAACAAATCTTTCCTGAATTTCTATCTGCCATTATCTTTTCCATTTTCTATAAATATAAAATAGCTATTTTGTATTTGTCAAAAATTAAATAATCGACACGCGTAAGGGTATTTACTTATTCATTTAAAATTTGGCATATTATTTATGTTTTAAATCTAGAGCACTATAGACCTTTACAAGTCCGTAGGATATATTTAAAATAAGAGGTGGATTGATACTTTAATATAATTTAAAATCCGCTTATTATAACTGCAAGATTGCAAGATTCAGGTTCATCAAAATCCAGTAGACCCTCTAAAAGTTAAGTAGCCGGAGAACAAGCAGATCGTGCGCTTTTAATATCATGAAAAAATCCGACGTTAAAAAACTCCTTCAACAAATAGCAAAAGACGAGTATACGCTCAACCCGGAAAGTTATATCAATAAAGACCGGGTCTCACCAACTATTTGTTTCGAAAATATTTCGCAATGGGCATTAAATGTTTGGGAATGCAGAACTGATGAAGAAATTAAAAGGGATTATCGATTAGGCTTAAACCCCGATAGTTATATAGTTTGGTCTTTTGAAACATTTGAAAACATTTATCATTTTACCTCGCTAAAATTCCTTGATGATAAAAGATAAAATCAGTTAAACGCTCTGGTGTCATGTCTATCGCAAATTGTCGGTTATGTTGGCTATCAGCTGTCAGGGAAACAATGTGAGAAATAATTTCTCCTGATAGCTGAAGGCTGATAGCCAAAGCGTCATCTTAAAGTGGACATAGCACCAGTTTCCGGCCATTCCCCCACAATATAGTTTGTTATTTAAGTTATTTTCACCTGCCCGGGCAGCAAGCTATTACTACTTTGTAGTAATTAGCACGAGTTCTCTCATCTTTCTTTTAATTCTTTTAAGGCAAATGAAGGTGATTAAAGTGCCTACACCCTGTTTTGTGCACAAAATTCGCTCACATAGATCAGTATTTTAAAAAGTCCCGGTATAGTTGATGGTCTGATATTTGGTAATTTGCAGTTTACATCAATTCAAATTGCTATGAGTAGACTGATCATAATATCTAATCGTTTACCATTTTCTATAGAAAAGAAAGAGGATACGCTTAGTTTACGGCAAAGCTCAGGTGGCCTGGTGTCTGCATTAAACAGTTATTTTGAACAAACGAAAAAAGATCCCGGAAGATTTACTAGTAAAATGTGGCTGGGAAGTGCTGATTTTACGCCACATGAGTGGAAACAGGTCATACCATCTGCCAGCGAAAATAATTACCTGATTGAGCCGATTTTTATAGAATCCGAATTATATTCTGCATTTTATAATGGTTTCGCTAATTCCACACTTTGGCCGCTTTTTCACTATTTTCCTTCATTGGTTGAATATAAGAAAGAATATTTTGCAGCATATGAGCAGGTAAATGCCTTATTTGCTGAAAAAATTCTATCTATTTTAAAGGAAGATGACACTATCTGGATTCATGATTACCAACTAATGTTACTTCCTGAGATGATCAGGAAACTAAAATCCAAGGCAACCGTAGGATTTTTTCTTCATATTCCCTTCCCGTCGTATGAAATCTTTAGATTAATGCCAACAAAATGGAAGAAGTGCCTTTTACAGGGAGTTCTGGGTGCCGATCTCGTAGGATTTCACACGCATGACTATTCACAGCACTTTATTCAATCAGCTAAAATGTTGTTGGGAATAGACCACCAGTTTAATAAATTACAATTTAACAATCACCTTGTTAAAGTTGACCTGTTCCCAATTGGTATAGATTTTGAAAAGTTTACGAATGCCGCCAAAAACCCTGAAATTCTGGCCTTAAGAGACAAAATAAAAAATACCTATCCTGACAAAAAAATTATCTTTTCTGTTGACAGGATGGATTATTCAAAAGGCCTCATGTACCGTTTAAATGGGTTTGAAGAATTCCTGGATACTTTTCCAGAATGGAAAGAAAAAGTGGTTTTCATCCTTAACGTAATCCCTTCGCGGGACGAAATTCCGGCTTACATAGAACGTAAAAAACAGATGGAGGAAAAAATTGGCGGTATCAATGGGAAGCTGTCTACACTAGAGTGGCAGCCTGTTATCTATCGGTACGGTCACTCAACTTTTGACGAGTTATCTGCTTTATACCAGGCGGCTGATGCAGCGTTGATCACTCCCTTACGAGACGGCATGAACCTGGTGGCCAAAGAATACGTAGCCAGCTGCGCTGCACATACAGGAGTTCTAATCCTAAGTGAATTTACCGGGGCCGCGAGTGAATTAAATGAAGCCGTGTTGGTTAATCCTACTGATTCCAATGAGGTGGCTAACTCCATACAGTATGCGATGACTATGTCGCCTGTTGAACAGAAGCAACGTATGGCATTGATGCAAAAGCGGTTAAAAGATTATGATGTTGTACGATGGGTAAATGATTTCCTGGAACAGTTAAATGAAGTTAAAGAAGAGCAAAGCAACCTCTCCGTGAAGCTTATGGATATTACCGTAATGGAAAAGATCAT
Organism: Chitinophagaceae bacterium; assembly: GCA_039921525.1. Taxonomy (GTDB): domain Bacteria; phylum Bacteroidota; class Bacteroidia; order Chitinophagales; family Chitinophagaceae; genus JADCRZ01. The sequence goes on from JBDSBP010000117.1 coordinate 13,405, forward strand.
CGCTGATTATCATAAAGCTTCGAAAAGAACTATTTTACTGGATTATGATGGCACACTGGCGCCGTTTACACGTTTGCCTGCTCAAGCCAAGCCCCAGGAAGAGCTATTACATGTACTGGAGCAACTAACCAATGATGAAAAAAACGATGTTGTTATAATAAGCGGAAGGGATGCTGATACTTTGGATAGCTGGCTCGGCACCATTCCCCTTCACCTCGTAGCCGAGCATGGTGCATTTATTAAAAGAAAAGGAACCGACTGGGAGCAGCAAAGTACTATTCTGCCTGCCTGGAAAGATCAGATCAGGCCCATTCTTCAATTATTCGTTACCCGGTGTGCTGGCTCATTTATTGAAGAGAAAAGAAATACGATGGTATGGCATTACAGGAATACGCATCCTGACCTTGGCTTTATCCGGTCACGAGAACTCATGAACAGTTTGCTGCAACTTACCGCCAACAGTCCCCTGCAGGTTATTGATGGCAATAAAGTTTTGGAGGTAAGGCTTACCGGTTTCGATAAAGGAATTACTGCTTTAAAACTGATCAAAGCCGCGGAGCCTGACTTTATTTTGTGCATGGGCGATGATACGACTGATGAGGATATGTTCAAGGTATTAAATGATAATGCCTACACTATAAAAATTGGTTTAGGCGCAACAGCCGCGCACTACAATATTCGATCACAGCAAAGCGTATTACCATTATTGTCAAAATTGTTAACCCCGCATAAAATAACAACCTGATGACCGTTCATAAATATAATATGGGAGTGATAGGGAATTGCTCTTATATCGCTTATATAAACCAGCATGCCGATGTAAAATGGATGTGCCTGCCCCGTTTCGATAGCAGTTTTTTATTCGGATCGTTGCTTGACGAAGAAAAGGGTGGCCATTTTCAAATTCAACCTGTAACTGATCTGTACCAGAGCCGCCAGTATTATATGCCCAATACTAACATCCTTTGCACGGAGTTCAGTACCGAAGATGCCAGGTTCCGCGTAATTGACTGCGCACCCAGGATGACCATTCACGAGCGACAATTCAAACCACTGATGCTTGTTCGTAAAATAGAATTAATCAGCGGAGAACCTGTTATTAAAATTTGCTGCAACCCAACTGGTGATTATGGCAAGATAAAACCGGAAATTGTTACAGCGAGTAATCATATCCGTTATCTGAACCTGAATGCGCAGGTACGTGTTACCACCGATGTTCCGTTGAATTATGTGTTGCTGGAACAAGGCTTTGTGCTGGACCAGGACAGGTATGTAATACTAACTTTTGGCGAACCCATGGAAGCGCCTTTGCAGGAAACAGCTGAAGAGTTTATTCGCAAAACCACTGTTTACTGGCAGAATTGGGTGAAGAGCAGTTATGTTCCCAGCATTTACCAGGACGAAATTATTCGTTCTGCATTAATTTTAAAATTACACCAGTATGAAGATACGGGGGCGATCATTGCTTCCGGAACGACCAGTTTGCCGGAATTTCACGACAGTTCCCGAAACTGGGACTATCGGTTCTTTTGGTTTCGGGACGCGCATTATACACTTAAAGCCTATAACCAGATTGGTCACTTTGATGAGCTGGAGAAGTATTTCGACTTTGTGCAGAATATCATCAGCAATGCAGGTGATTCCCTCCAACCCTTGTATTCTATTACCGGTGAAAAACATATCGAAGAACTGGAATTGGACCTGGCCGGTTATCTAAACAATAAGCCCGTAAGAATTGGCAATAAGGCATACATACAAATTCAAAATGATGTGTATGGACAGGTGTTAGTTAGCCTGCTGCCCTTGTATGTAGATAAACGATTGATCTTTGCTAAAAAGAAAAGCTTCAAACGAATAGTACCCTGGCTATTAGACCAAATTCAAAGAACTATGCTGGCGGAAGATGCTGGCTTGTGGGAGTTCCGGAATTACAAACAGGTTCATACTTACACGTTGCTCTTTCATTGGGCAGGAGCAATGGCAGCACACAAAATAGCCAAAGAATTTGGAGACGAACCATTAATGATCCAGGCAGAAAGCCTTGCCGCGCAAGCATCTGCACTCCTGGAAAAATGTTATGATCCGGAAAGGAAAGTGTACGTGCAGGCGCTCGGCAGCTCTAACCTTGACGCAAGTACGCTGATGATGATTACCATGGGCTACCTTGATCACAATTCTCAAAGAGCCAAAGATCATATTATAGCACTGGAAAAAGAACTGATGGGCGACATGGGGTTGTTTTACCGGTACAAACATTCGGACGACTTCGGGTTGCCTGAAACTACCTTCCTGGTTTGCGCGTTCTGGTATGTGGATGCCCTGGCTTGTGTTGACAGAATTGAGGATGCCAAGGCCGTGCTTGATAAGTTGATCCTGCATGCAAATCATTTAGGCATTTTTAGTGAAGACGTTGGCCTGGATGGTTCTCAATGGGGAAATTTTCCGCAAACATACAGCCATGTAGGATTGATTAATGCTGCTTTTCGAATTGCCAAAAAATCGGATACGGTAGATTTTCTGTAACTGCCGATAGGCAGTTGGCTATCAGCTATCGGCTTTCAGCAACTTCGAAAAAAAATTTAATTTCACTGTTTGTAATTTCATTTTAAAAACATTCGTGTGAATAGAAGAGCTCTTACTGCTAAAAAGAGACATAACTTTCTAATTAAAGCGGATGGCTGATGGCTGAAAGCTGATAGCCATTCACTTTGGGGCTGTAAAAATTCAAATAATAAATGACTGTCGCCAGGCATAAACAACATACTTATAATGTCTTGCCATTTATACTATTTGTCATAGCCTTGTTGTTTCTGGTTGCTTTGCTATTTACTATAAAAACGGATGTTTTTTTTTCAGGGGATGCGGGATTAAAATACCTGATGATCCGGCAAATTAGTGAAGGAGGAAGGTACGATGCATTAAATCTGCAAAGTCCCGGCTGGGTAAGTGACATATGGAGTAATGGCTATTACCCTTTTAAAATACCTTTTATTTATGATGAACCGGCAGGTAAAATAGTTTCTTTTCCACCGGCCTTTCAATGGTTGAATGCAAATTTGTATAAATGGTTTGGATACAAGGGCATCTATATCATTCCTTGCGCAAGCGTAATTGGCCTTTGGATTTGGTTGATAGCAGTTTTAAAAAGGGCTGGGGTGAAGCCATTAATGATCTCCCTTGGATTTTTTTTACTCGCCTTTGGTTCGCCTTTAACCATCTACGGAGCCGTTTACTGGGAACATAGTTTTGCCGTTCTGCTAATATTTAGCGCCGTAGTTTACCTTGTTACACCACCTGCAACATATTATGGTACCATGTTATTGGGAGCTTTGTCAGGCGCAGCAGTTTGGTTCAGGCCGGAAATGCTCTTGCTTTGCTTGTTGTTTATTGTGATGGTTCTTTATAATTATTTCAAAAACAAGGATAAAGGGCATGTAGTATTTGTATTCTCTGCATTAGCGGGAATAGCTACATTTTTTCTCTTCAATATTATAGTTTATGGCAACAGTCTCGGCGCACATAGTTACCAGTTAGCAAAGGGGAGTGAGTCAACTACATATCTCCAGGAGAAATTAATTATCCTGACACACATTAATGCCAGGATTATTATTTATTTTCCTGTTTTCATTTTGATCTACGTTTTTGCAATATTCACAATTATAAGTAAACCAATAAGGTTCAAAGCAAAGGGTGCCAGCACCGGAAACGCAAACCTTATACGTTTTGACGGGAAACGTTTGCCTTCTCCAATCATCAACCAACTAACGGTCATCGCTATCCTTTTTTCATTGTTCACTCCTTTTGTGTTGCCTAATGCAGGCGGTAAACAGTGGGGACCACGTTATTTCCTTCCCCTGGTTCCTATTGTAATAACAACCCTTTGCCTCGCAACCTCCAATTTGAAAACAACAAAACCTCTTTCCAGGAAATGGTTAACGTTAATAGTTCCTGTAATTTTTTATGTCGTTTATCTTAATGTATACAAAGCACATAAAAACCTGCACTATGATTATGCATACCGGGTTAAACCGGGCCTCCATTTCCTGGAAAAAAATACCTGTGATATATTGGTGGTACAGAATCAATACATCGCCCAGGAAATTGCCGCATTATTTGAGAAAAAGAAAATTTTCCTGGCGGAAAACCAGGATAGTTTTAACCGCTTATGTAAATTATTACAAGCAGCCGGCGTATCACGTATTATTTATATGGCATCTGATTCCAAAAACAGGATGCTGGCCAATACTTTAATGAATGGCAGTGGGGATTTAGTGCAAGTGGGTAATTACTATTTTGCAGAGTACAACTTTCGGATTGAACTAGATAAACACTGAGAAAGGGAAAATCATGGTGTTGTATTTAATGATCGCAGCTTTCCCAACGTGTAATGCTGTTAAGTTATAGGGATGCCCTGAAAGGGCTTAGTATATTAGCACATCATGAAGTCCTGAACTAAAATGATGCAGCCATCGGCCCTGTGAGGGTCGATATATTGGTGGAGGAAGCGGCGCTTCTTTCCAATGACCTCCAGCCCGGCTACTATATTACACCCTTATAGGGCTGGTGATCACTCCATTTCTATTCACAGGGCTTCACCCTGTGCTGGTATATTTGGCCAATACAGGGCCTGTACGCGAGACGGTATAATTTGTTATTTCTTATCAAGTCCGAATCTTTAACGTTGTTACCTCATACCTCACTCATACCTCACACCTCATACCTTTTCTATATATTTATACCATGAAACATTTCAATTTCTACCATAAGGAAGACATTCCGCCTCTTACAAAATTGCGGCGCTTTGAAACGAAGCTGGGAGAAAAAATACAATTCATAACGAACAAAGAACAACTGGAAACATCCTTGCAGAATTCGACTGCGCGGTTTGTTATTTTCGGAATTCCCGAAGATATCGGCGTAAAAGCAAACATCGGTATGGGAGGGGCTGACTCGGTATGGGAAGCCTTTCTGTCATCTTTCCTGAATATCCAAAGCAGTGATTTTTTGGATGGTGAAGAAATATTACTACTAGGTTATTATAATTTTAACGATATAAGAAGTTTGATTAAGTCGAATGCGCATAACAGTGAAGAAGAAATTGCCGCCTGGCGGCATGCAGTAAATTTAATTGATGAAGAAGTGGAATCCCTGGTGAAACTGATCACGTCAAATAAAAAAATTCCTGTCTCGATAGGTGGTGGCCAGAATAATGCTTACCCATTAATAAAGGGTTCGGCAAAAGGATTATACAAGGCAGGCTTAATTCCGCTGGCCCAAATCAATTGTTTGAACCTGGATTCTGAAACGGATTACCGGCCGATGGAAGGACGTCATAGCGGCAACAGCTTTAGATACGCGGATGAAGATGGTTATCTTCAAAAATATTGCGTGGTAGGGGTACATGAAAACGACTTGCCGCAGAATGTTTGGATAGATATCGTTAACAATCCATTTGTAGATTTTATCACCTATGAAGATATTTTTATTCATGAAAAAAGAAGTTTTCTCCAGGCAGTAGCTGATGCGGCTGATTTTACGGATGACACCTATACAGGTATAGAACTGGATCTTAACATCATTGAAAATGTTTTATCGAATGATATTTCTCCTTCAGGTATTTCAGCATTGCACGCAAGGCAATACATAAATTTTGTTGCTAAAAATAGTAAATGCGCTTACCTCAATATTAGTGAAGGCGCCATTGAAACGGAAGATGGGAGGAAGAATCTTACTGCCGGCAAACTGGTAAGTTTCCTGGTGGCCGATTTTATTAAAGCGTTATCGTGATTGTTTACATAAAGGCCCGAAGGCACAAAAACGCATAAATTTTTATACATTTTTTAAGTCAACTATTTTGAATAATCAGCGATGAATTAAAGCGTTTTCTTCCTTAATTTATCATTCGGTATTCAAAGGTTCATCACCTGTATTTTCATTTCCTCCATCTCCTTGATCCGAAATTCATCGCCGGGTAGTTGTAGCTTGATGAATTCCTCCACCCTTCCTTCTAATTCAAAATAAGCACAGGTTTTAGCAGCATTTTTCGACATGAGTGAATGAATGTTGATATATTTTATAAACAACTCGTAAGCTTTCTGTTCCATGATAATCCTTTTCGTTAACAATTCACTCCTGGTGGCTGCCGGCAATTCATTCGTATCATTTACAACGAATTCCTTCCCGTTAAAACGTAACAAAAATCTTCTGCCTTATACCAGGGCAGCACCCCAATCCTGCCTTTAATTCGTTACCATAAAATCAGGCCATATTCTATTTTTAACTTTCTAACATCAAACAATTTCTCCTGGCTCAATAATAGACCCAGATTATTTCGAAAATATAAAAGTCTAAACATTAATGTTATGCTATTGAAAACATTGATTATTAACAATTTATTCCTTGGTAGTCTGCTATAATTAACGTTACTTTATCGCTCCATGACATACCAAGCCATATGTAATGCAAAACATTGCATGGGGTTGATGATTTCATAAATTTTAATTCAATAAACTTTTTATCTATGAAAAATCAATCAGTTGCCAATGATATTTCTATAAATGTTCTAGATAACAATGAGTTATTAACATGGATAAAAAAGTGGAACATATATCCTTATCAATTTATGGAAGCTTATCACGCGGTAAAGGAAAAATCCGTTTCAAAAATTGAGGAGTATTTAAGAGAGAAAGGGTTCATATCCAGTACCGTTATATAGTTTTCGAAGGTTCGCCTAAGTGATTATGTTCGTTGCTTTTTGAAAGGGGTTAGAAAAAAATCTGAATCCCGTATATTTCCCAATTGACGGGATTTTTTAGTTTAAGCATACCTGTGAAGTTATTCCCCGGTGATATTATAATTACGTGCGTTAAGCGAACGCGATCGTTTGCGTCATTTTATTCGAAATAACGAAATTTAATCCCGGGGATATTTTTTAATATTATAATTGTTTTTCCTTTTGCCTTCACGTAAATTTGCAGTAGAACGTACCCGCCGCATGTAAATGCATGATTACTACGCTAATTATTAAGGTTAACAATAGAAATCAATCGCCATGAAAAAGTTAATTCTTACAGATCCGAACAATTGGGCTGCACTCTTCGCCCGCGTTACACTTGGCCTGGTAGTATTTCCACATGGCGCTCAAAAACTCTTCGGTTGGTTTGGGGGATACGGGTACGAAGGCACCATGGGCTATATGACGCAACACATGCAATTACCTTATATCATTGGCTTGTTGGTAATTCTGATAGAATCTTTTGGGGCTTTATTCCTCGTAATCGGTTTTTTTTCCCGTTTTTTTGCTTTTTGCATATTTTGCAATTTTGTTGGCATCATTTTTCATTCTAATTTAAATAACGGCTTCTTTATGAATTGGGATATGCTTCCCGATAAACCCGAAGGGTACGAGTACCATTTATTAATTATCGGTGTGGCTATCGTACTAATAATTTTCGGTGGAGGCAAACTTAGTGTGGATGCCGCGCTCAGTAAAAAATATTCCAGTGACAGTAATAACGGAGTAAACACTTAGAAATAAAAGGTTCTCTTCCTTTTAAATATTACTTAGCTGCTGATTTTTATCGCCGGCTGGTAATGAGTGGACAATGTATGCCGAGCCAATACCAGCCATTAAACAATATTCCGAACTTAATTACCGTTTTATTTTTGAAAATGCAAAGTTTCTAATATTCATTAAATGACTAAAACTAATTGGTACGTTGTCTATACGAGGCCACGATATGAATTAAGGGTTGCTCAACTCCTGACCCGTAAACATATTAAAAATTATTGCCCATTACATGTGGTTGAAAATGCTTTTTTCGACGCTAAAAAGGTAGTTCTGGAGCCACTTTTTCATTCTTATGTATTTGTCTGTATCCAGGAACATGAACTAAACATCGTGTTAAACACGCCAGGTGTTATCAATTATTTATATTGGTTAAACAAGCCTGCGACTATTGCAGACGATGAAATTGGATCCCTAGTGCAATTGTTACGAGAGCATAATAGTGTTATACCTAAAAAATGTGAAATTCGACTCAACTCAGCCTTGAAAGATGAAGATTATCAATGTATTGTACCAGAAATGCCTTCTGAAAGCAAACAGGTCAGGCTGGTTTTACCCTCTCTTGGATATTGCCTGGTTGTGAACACGAACTAGTGTTATGGCAACTTTAAAATGCGCTTTGGCTATCAGCCTTCAGCTTTTGCCCGTAAGGAGTAAGCGAATGCTATATTGACGCTGATAGCCGATAGCCAATTATTTCGCTATTTTATCATGATGCTGGTTTATTGATGGAACCATATAGAATAGTTTAATAATCATTTCTTTATGCATTAAAGACTATTATGTTATACAAACACCCTCCTTTCGCTATAGGTAGATACAAAGGTTTTTGCTAGTTTTGTATAGTCGCTTACAATAACAGACGTCACCTGCGGACATCAATAACGATTTATGTTTCGCGACCTACCATTAAATTCTTGCTACTGGCCTTTTTACTTAGCTAACCCGTTGGTTCATTTTATTTATAAAATTGTAGAGTATGTATTCGTATGAGTTGTTAGAACCCGGTTGTTATTACTTGATACAGGAAACAGAAAGTTCCCCCGTAACCATGATAAAAGTGTCATTGGAATCTGATCATTGTATGTACATTTCAAAATATGGCGATACCGAATCACTGGAATGGAAAAAGAAGACAGATACGGTTTTTGACATTATTGAATTATTGAGTGATAATACGGTGAAACAGTGGGAAGCATTGTATAACAACAGTGAAGATGCTTTCAATTACGAGGAAGGAGAAGAATGACCGTTGATAGAAATGATTAATGGATTATAATGATCGAAGTATCTTTCATAGAAATCCCTTAATCATTTCTATCAGCGGTTCAGATGAAAAGACTTACAGAATGTGTGACGCTGCCGCATCCGTTACGTAGTTGATATTGAACGCGCTCTGATAGAAACCCCTTAATCATTTCTATCAGGGGTTCAGCCGAAAAGGCTGTCAGAATTTGCGACGCTGCCGTATCCTTTACATCTTAGATACTGGTTAGTATTATCTCAAGCACTTTGATATTCAAAAAAAAAACACTTGACGGTGTTTTTTGGCTTTTATCCCCTATTTTTGCCCACCTTGAAATTATCATAAGATTAACGCTATATGAACAACTTGATCTATCTAGTTCCTGCAATGGGTATTATCGGACTCTTGTATACCTTTATTAAGTATGCCTGGGTGTCTAAGCAAGACGCTGGCACGGAAAGAATGAAAGAAATCAGCAAGTATATCGCTGAAGGCGCCATGGCCTTTTTAAAGGCCGAGTGGAAAATCCTTTCCTATTTTGTTATAATCGCCGCGGTTCTTCTCGTGTTTATGGGAACCCGTAATCCTAATTCTCACCCCCTTATTGCTGTTTGTTTTGTAATAGGCGCTTTCTTTAGCGCGTTGGCTGGCTATATAGGCATGCGAATAGCCACAAAGGCTAATGTGCGCACGGCACATGCCGCGCGTACCAGTTTGTCTAAAGCCCTGGCCGTATCTTTTACCGGCGGCTCTGTAATGGGGCTTGGAGTGGCTGGCCTGGCGGTATTAGGATTGGGTAGTTTATTCATTGTTCTTTATATGTATTTTGTAGGTGGACTTACACAGGGCTCACCGGGTTATAATGATGCAATGATCAGAGCAATTGAGGTCTTAACCGGTTTTTCATTGGGTGCTGAATCGATTGCACTGTTTGCCCGCGTGGGCGGTGGTATTTACACCAAGGCTGCGGATGTGGGTGCCGACCTCGTGGGAAAGGTGGAAGCAGGTATTCCCGAAGATGATCCGCGGAACCCGGCCACCATTGCAGATAATGTGGGAGATAACGTGGGTGATGTGGCAGGTATGGGCGCCGATCTTTTCGGTTCTTATGTAGCGACCGTTTTAGCTACCATGGTTTTGGGACAGGAAACCATATCCAACGATAATTTTGGCGGAATGGCTCCGATTTTATTACCCATGGTGATAGCTGGTGTTGGTATATTGTTTTCAATTGTCGGAACCCTGTTTGTAAAGATCAGTGATAGCGCAGGTGTAAGCACCAATAGTGTACAAAAAGCACTGAATATGGGCAATTGGGGATCTATTGTTTTAACGGCCCTGGCCTGTATTGGACTTGTTTACTTTATTTTACCTGAAACAATGGTTCTTCGTGATTTTACGTTCACTAAATGGGGCGTTTTGGGAGCAATCGCTGTTGGACTTACCGTAGGAACACTGATGAGCATTATTACGGAATATTATACCGCTATGGGTAAAAGACCCGTAATGTCGATCATCCGGCAATCGTCAACTGGTCCTGCTACCAATGTGATCGGTGGGCTTGCAGTGGGTATGGAAAGTACCTTTTTGCCAATCATCGTTCTTGCAACGGGGATATGGGGAGCGTTTGAATGCGCCGGTTTATATGGGGTAGCGATTGCGGCAGCCGGTATGATGGCCACCACAGCCATGCAACTTGCTATTGATGCGTTCGGTCCTATAGCTGATAACGCTGGTGGTATTGCAGAAATGAGTGAATTACCAAAAGACGTTCGTGAAAAAACAGATGTACTTGATGCGGTGGGTAATACTACAGCCGCTACTGGAAAAGGCTTTGCGATTGCGTCGGCTGCTTTAACGGCCCTGGCGTTGTTTGCAGCATATGTGGGTGTTGTTAATCACAACGGATATGAAATGATTGGGATAGATATTTATAAGGCTAAAGTATTGGCTAGCTTGTTCGTGGGTGGTATGATACCTTTTATATTTTCATCGCTGGCTATCCGTGCTGTTGGTGAGGCTGCCATGAGTATGGTGGAAGAGGTAAGAAGACAATTTCGTGAAATTCCGGGAATTATGGAAGGAACCGGTAAACCAGAATATGATAAATGCGTGGCCATATCTACGGAAGCCTCCCTTAAAAAAATGATGCTCCCTGGAGCTATTACAATCCTTTCTCCCCTGGTTATTGGTTTCCTTTTGGGACCAGAAGCCCTGGGTGGTTTCCTTGCAGGTGCCACGGTGAGCGGCGTTCTGATGGGTATGTTCCAGAATAACGCCGGTGGCGCCTGGGATAACGCTAAAAAATCTTTTGAAAAGGGTGTTGAGATCAATGGAAAAATTTATAAAAAAGGATCCGATCCTCATAAAGCAGCCGTTACAGGAGATACCATCGGTGATCCGTTTAAAGATACTTCTGGGCCATCGATGAATATCCTGATTAAACTGATGTCTATTGTTTCTTTGGTTATAGCGCCTACTTTGGCGAGTATTCACAAACCGGCTACTTCTCCAACAACATCTCAATCAGTGATTAAGAAAGCGGAGATTAAGATTTCTAAGGTGGTGGCGGGGAATTATGGCAAAGTAAAATAACTTTACAAGAATTTTAGCAGTGAAACCTATTCGATTGGGTTGAACGAAGATGCCGATTTAATAGGGCTGCAATTCTATAGGGGACGATAAGACTACAGCCCACCCTTACGGGCTCGACAAGATTATAACCAACCTTCAGGCTTTCAAAAATGACCTCAACCTATAAGGTTTTGAATACATTCACTCCAAAGCCCAAACGTAAACCTTATAGGTTTTTCAGCGGAGTGCAAACAACATTTTGTCCCAAATCTTCGCACGTACATATAATTCCAGAGTTAATAGGAAGAAAAGGGGGAGTCTCCTCGGCCAAACCTGTAAGGTTGACGTTTAAATTTTAAAAAGTACTTATTCAAAATCTTATAGGTTGAGGTATTTATTCAAATCGTATAGACTTTTAGTATTCAAAAGGTAACATTCATCGTCACAGCCGGTATAATCGGGAAAAGAGAAACCTGTTTGGCAGATACTTTCAAGGTATTGTTATATGGGCTTCCCTCCTGGTCAAAATAAACGAAATACGGATTCAGCCTGTTGTAGGTATTGTAAATGCTGAATATCCAGCTACGGTGTATGCGCTTTTTCTTTTTGGGGATGGGTGTGTAGGTGGCCGCAAGGTCCAACCGATGGTAGGAGGCCAGCCGATACTGGTTTATCTTACTATACTCCTGCGTTAGTATCCCGTTTATGAAATAAAAACGTTCCGGCAGGGTAGTGGCATTCCCGGTGCCGTACACAAATACAGCTGAAAATTTCCATTTTTTATTGTAATCATACATGCCAACTATGGAGAGATCGTTGCGCCTGTCGTATTTGGCCGGATACTTTTCTCCTCCATTAAGTTGCGGGAACTGCTGCCAGGTCCAAGACAAGGTATATCCTACCCATCCAGTAAGCCGACCCTTCTTTTTATTGATGAAAAATTCGGCTCCATAACTCCATCCTCTTCCAAATACAAAATCTTCCTCGGGATCTTTCAGGGATGGTGTATATCCTTCCTTATATTCAATTTGGTTTCGCATGTTTTTATAATAGAGTTCTACGGAGGTTTCATACATATTGTCGTGGTAGTTTCGGAAATAGCCGGCCGAATACTGCCAGCTCAGTTGTGGTTTTACGCGGTAGGTACTTGGTACCCATAAATCTGTTGGCAGGGTGGAACCGGCGTTGCTTACCAGGTGAATGTATTGAAGATTGCGCGTTATTGCGGCTTTGATGGACGTTTCATCATTAATGGCATACCTTATAGTTGCCCGTGGCTCAAGGCCGCCATATCCTTTAATTTTTGTACCTCCCGAATAAGACGTGCTGTCTATTTTATTGCCGTTTACATCCCGCAGGAACACAGTATATGGCCCGACCTGGTTGAATTTGCTATAACGAAGACCACCGTTGATCAGTATCTTATCGCTTACCTCCCAATCATCCTGGATATAAATAGCCGATTCGTTGCCGTACTTGGCGCCATCGTTATTTGGACTAAAAACCGTACTATCCTGTCTTCCGGAAACTACATTCGGCGTAAACCTGTGATGCGTGTACAGTCCGCCAAATTTTATTTTATGTTGTGGAACAGGGTAATAATCAAAATCCATTTTAACAGTCAGATCTTTTATGCCGGAAGCGAGCCCAATGTCAAGCCCATTCTGACCGGCGTTGAACGCAAACTTGTAATCATTGGAAACCAGTGATGTGTTGGCAAATAACTTACGACTAAATACATGATTCCAACGAAGAGTAGCGGTTGAGTTACCCCAGGGAACATTGGCGCTGAAAGACCGGCTGGCATTTTTGAAATCAAATACATCGCGGCCAAAATATCCACTGAGATATACCCTGTCTTTTTCCGAAAAAATATAATTTACTTTGGCGTTCAGGTCATAAAAATAATAACCTGAACCATAAAACTGGCTGCTCTTTTTAACGAAGGGTTTCACCAGGGCATCAACATATGTTCTTCGTGCCGAAATAATAAAAGATGCCTTGTCTTTTTTAATAGGTCCTTGTATCGACAATCGTGAAGCTATCACCCCGATCCCTGCCTCTCCCTGGAACTTATTGGCATTACCTTCTTTCATTGCTACATCCACTACAGATGAAAGCCTGCCACCATACTGGGCAGGCATACCGCCTTTTATGAGCGTAACATTTTTAATGGCATCGGCATTAAAAATGGAAAAGAAACCAAATAGATGGCCTGAATTGTAGACCACCGCGTCATCCAGTAAGATCAGGTTTTGATCCGGCCCTCCACCTCGTACATAAAATCCTGCATTACCTTCCCCTGCGTTTCGCACGCCGGGTAATAACTGCAGGGTTTTTAGAATGTCTACTTCACCCATGAGAACCGGCACTGACTTTATCTGGCCGATAGAAAGATCGATCTGACCCATCTGGGCTTTCTTCACATTCCCGTCTCTACGTTTGGAGTATACAAGTACTTCGGAGCCTGTTACTATATCTGGCGGCATAAAAAACATAAAAGACTGGCTTTTATTTAGATTCACGATAACCTGTTGCACGCTGTACCCGATAAAGGAGCATATTACGGTATAGATGCCTTCCGGTAATGTAATAGAATAATATCCGTACTGGTTGCTGTTAACCCCTTTTCCATTAGTGCTGATTGTGAGTGTAGCGCCAATAAGGGTTTCCCCCGTTAAAGTGTCCTTAACATAGCCGCTTAAAGTATATTTATTTTGTCCACTTGAATTTGTAACTATACAAATCAAAAAGAAGAAGCTACAAATTTTCCGTATTGTATGGTGCCGCATATGAATTCACTGGATAGCAGCATTAACAAAATTCTACCGATTTGGTTATCCGTTTTGTAAATTCAGCAATTCCTGTAAATTCTGCTTATCTAGAGAAATCAAGGGAGTCCGTCACATCTCCGCAAGCAAGCATCGCATCCCGGAATTTCGGATGTTTTTTACCCAGATAGGGATTTACCACAGCACTGTTATTACTTAGCCAATAAGCCTCATCAGACTCATTCAGGGCCATGGGGCAATGTTGGTGATAAATTTTTTCCTTATGGTATTTTACGGTACGCACCAGGTCGTACATGGCGTTGGAAATCATTGAGAATTCTTTTTTCTTATTCGCGAGATCGGTTTCTCCTGCCAGGCCCAAAGCTGACCCCGTAATGGTTCCGGCATAATCTTTAGCCGTTTTCTTTACATCTCCCGCAGAATCATTTTTGATCTCGTTTACTTTAAGACTATCGGCATTTACTGCCAATTGACGGGCAGCTTCATTTGCCTTAATGGTATCATATTCCACCAAAGCGTCTTTAACGGCATAATAGCTCACCAACATCTTTTGAAAGGATTCATTAAAAACATCCGAATTTCTGGTTGTACCAGTGGCTGCCACTACTTCAGGGTTGTTTTCCGCTTTTTCTTCCGTGTTATTACAAGCAACAAAAACACCCGGAATAAACATTAAAATGATCAGTTTCTTCATCTGTGTAGTTTGATTTTTATAATCTAGTCTACATCCAGACAGCTTTGCTGGTTAAATGGAGACGCTGAAATGCTTTAGTTGTAAATTCTTTAAATCGCATCCCGGTGAATAGTCATTCAACCGGTTACCTCGTAAAAATCTTTCATAAAGGTAATGGATAATTGGAATCAGGCAGGTTTATGGTATTTTCGCGTCCTTTATTAACAGTTTTTATTTAGTATTATGTTAGTTGGATTACAGAATGTTACATTTGAATTTGGAGCGAGAACCATTGTGCGGGATGCTACCTGGCATATTCAACCCAATGAACGGATTGGATTAATTGGCTACAACGGTACCGGAAAGTCTACCCTATTAAAATTATTTGTTGGCCAGTTTACCCCTTCCGAGGGTAGCGTGGAAAAAGGTCGCGAAACCACCATTGGTTATCTTCACCAGGATCTCCTTAGTTTCGACTCGGGTGATTCTATTTTGAGAGTCGCCATGGGTGCTTTTGAAAAAGTATTACAGCTCGAAAAGGAAATAGAAGAGATAGGCAAGGAACTGGAAGCCACCTCTGACGAAAAATTATCGCACCAATACAGTGATAAATTGCACGAATTGGAATTGCTGGGCGGGTATGATATTCATCATAAAACAGAAGAGGTTCTGCAAGGTTTGGGCTTTGCGAATGCAGATCTTGAGCGTCCATTCCGCGAATTCAGTGGTGGCTGGCGCATGCGTGTGCTACTGGCCAAAATGATCCTGCAGCAGCCCGACCTGCTTTTATTAGATGAGCCTACCAATCACCTTGATCTTCCTTCCATTGAATGGCTCGAGAAATACCTGTTGCATTTTAAAGGTTCGGTTGTAATTGTATCCCACGATAAATTCTTTTTGAACAGGATGGTAACCAAAATCGTGGAGCTGTACCAGAAAGAATTGCATTTCTATATTGGCAATTATGATTTTTATGAAACAGAGAAAGTACAACGGGTAGAATTGCAGCAACGGGCCTATGAAAACCAGCAGGACTACATCCGTCAACAGGAACGTTTTATCGAACGATTCAAAGCCAAGGCCAGCAAAGCCGCCGCGGCGCAAAGTGTTGTTAAAAGGTTAGACAGGCTGGATCGAATAGAGGACGTTGAAATTGAAAGGCCTAATATCAAGATTAACTTCCAGGTAGATAAAACCCCGGGCAGGATACTGGTTACGCTAAAAGATGTAACAAAAAATTTCGGAGCCATCAAAATCGTGGATCATGCTTCTGCAGAAATAGACCGGGGAGATAAAATAGCATTGATAGGGGCAAATGGTAAAGGCAAATCAACCTTGCTTCGTATAATTGCTGGTGCGGAAACATTTGAGGGTGAAAGAAAATGGGGCCATAATGTAGATGAGAGCTTTTTTGCGCAGCACCAGTTGGAAGCATTGAATGTAAATAATACCGTACTGGATGAAATGAAATTATGCGGCAGCCAGAAAACGGAGATGGAGCTAAGAAGCCTGCTGGGCTGTTTTCTTTTTAGCGGAGACGATGTCGAGAAAAAAATCAAGGTGTTGAGCGGAGGAGAAAAGGCCAGGGTTGCACTGGCAAAGACAATTGTAAGCAAAGCCAATTTTTTGATGCTGGATGAGCCAACCAATCACCTCGATATACATTCCTGTGAATTGTTGATCGATGCGTTGAATAAATATGAAGGAAGCCTGATATTAGTAAGTCATGACCGCTATTTTATCTCAAAAACCGCCAATAAGATCTGGGAAATAGATGAGCAGAAGATAAGGGAATTTAAAGGCACCTATGCGGAATGGGTTGACTGGAAAGAACGAAGGGCCCTGGAATTAAAAGCCCGTAAGTCGGCAGAGGCAGGACAGCAGACAGCTGCCAATAAAAGCCAGCAGGATAAGAGTAAAAACAGCCAGGATAAATCAGATAACAAATCTTTTTTACCACCCAAAAATACCGGGATAAATAAGGATGTAAAAAAAGAAATTCAAAAGCAACAAAAGCTTTTTCAACAGCTGGAAGAACAGATAGCCCGACTAACCGATCAGAGAAACGAGTTGGAAGCATCGCTTACCAAACCTGACGTTTATTCTGACATTAAAAAATTCAATAATGCAGAATCCTCCTTTAAGAAAGCTTCTGCTGAATTGAAAAATTTAACCGCCCAGTATGAGGAGGTTTTTGAAGAGATTGTAAGACTGGAAGGAAACTTAAATAATGGTTAATTGTTAATGGTTAATGGTTAATTGTTAATGCGTGTACAGATCAAAGTCTTAATTTAGATTGTAATCTTAAAAATTATTATAGCCAACATTGATAAAAACCATTGATCTGATCTTTTAAAATAAGTATAGGTGCGCGGAGAGGCTAAAAAGTGAAACTTATCAATTATCAATTAGCCATTATCCATTAACCATTAACAACAAACCATTAACAACTAACTATTAAATTTACCAATAACAATTAATCATTGACAAAGAGTTGGTTTTTGTTTTTTGCGGTAGCAATTTTTTTTTCTTTCAAGGCGCATTCACAACAACAGGCGGGCCGTCCAAAAATAGGCTTTACACTTAGTGGCGGTGCCGCGAAGGGACTTGCCCATATCGGTATTCTTAAAGCTATAGATTCTGCAGGACTTAAGATTGATTATATAACAGGCACCAGCATGGGAAGCATTGTAGGTGCTTTGTATGCCATTGGGTATTCCGGCGATTCTATTGAAAAAATGGCTTATCAAATTGACTGGGATCTGCTGCTGAGCAACCAGTCATCCCTGAGAAGTATGGTAATGGAAGAAAAGGAAGAATACGGAAAGTATACCATAGAGCTGCCATGGGTAAATAACCGGTTTATATTACCAAGCGGCGTATTGGAAGGCCAGGAACTTTGGCTGAAGTTGTCTGAACTGCTGGCGCCTGCGGCTAATATAAAAGACTTCACAAAATTTAATATTCCCTTTAAATGTATAGGCACCGATATCGAAAATGGGGAAGCTGTAGTAATGGACCATGGTGAAATAGTTACTGCTATCCGTTCCAGCATGGCCATTCCGTCCATTTTTACGGCTGTTGACTATGAAGGCAAAAAATTAGTGGATGGCGGCATTGTCAGAAATTTCCCCGCAAGGGATGTTAAAGAAATGGGAGCGGATTATATCATCGGCAGCAATGTTGCCACCGATCTTTTATCTGGTAAGAAAAACCTGAATGCATTACAGATATTATTGCAGGTGGCATTTTTCCGCGAATCAGATGACCGGAAAAATGAAATCCCGCTTTGCAATATTTACATTCCTATTCACCTGGAAAAATATTCCATGGGCAGTTTTAACCAGGCGGAAGAAATTATCAAGATTGGGGTGGAGGAAGGAAGAAGGATCTATCCTACCTTAAAAAAATTGGTGGATTCCCTGGATGCCATTTATGGAAAACAGGTATTTATAAAAGACAGGTTACCCGCTCCCAATAAAGATATCTTCTCTTCCGTTGAAGTACTTGGATTACAGTACACCACGAAAGATTTCTTCCTTCATACCATGGATTTTCTCACCAACAGGTACTATAATTCGGCAGACCTTTCTAAAATGATCCGTAAAGCATTTGGCACCCGCTATTATAACCGTATCGTATATTCGCTTTTGCCCAATGACGATGGTACAAAAAGAATAATTTTCGAAGCCACCGAAAATCCCCTCACTTTTTCGAAACTGGGTGTTCACTATAACGAATTTACCGGTATCAGTATTATCGCCAACCTGACCAGCCGCAATTTTTTATTGCCCGGTTCGAGGGACCTGGTAACTGTTAATATTGGTGAAAATATGAGGCTGAGAGCAGAACATTTGCAGTACCTGGGCAGGTCAAAAAGATTAGCTTATATAGTATCTACTCAAACTGAAGGCCTTGAACTCAACACGTATCAGAATTTCAAAGAAGACGGTGTATATCATCAGAGCTATTTTAATATAGACAGCCGGTTCCAGTTTTCTTCTTATCGCCACCTTACGATTGGCATTGGTACCCGCTTTGAATGGATCAGGTATACTCCGTCAATAACATCCAGCCTTGAATTAAAAGGTAAAAATAATTTTACTACGGCTTATATATTTCTCACACATAATTCATTGGACAGAAGTGTCTATCCAAAAAAGGGCGTGAAATTAGAGGTAGAATCCGATTATGTTTTTAAACAGCATCCTGATATAACTCTTTCCTTAAATGGTCAACCTGTAAATAATGTTGATTCTGTCGGATTTAGGTTTAACAGGTACCGGCGGGTGATTTTTAACCTGGAGAGTTATACACCCCTAAGCAACCGGTCGGTTTTTATGATACATGCACAAACCGGGATAAACTTCAATTACAATCAACATCTCATGAATGAGTTCCTTATTGGTGGATTAACACCGCTTTTTCGTAACCAGGTAGTATTTGCCGGTTTAAAAGAAGGAACATTTTATTCACCGAGTGTTGCAAGTTTTCAGCTTGGTTTACGATACCAGTTATTCAACAGTGCTTATGTAATCGGGCGGGGAAATGCTTTAATTAATAATTTTATTACTAAAAGCACCGTGCAAAATATTCCTGACTTCCTATCCGGGTATTCACTGACATTCGCTTATAATTTTGCCCTTGGGCCACTGGAGTTTAGCGCTATGTATTGTGATCAATCCAAAAAGGTAAGGACATATGTGAATATCGGAATTCCTTTTTAAAGAGGTATTAAGTTTTTTTTATCGATATATTTTACCAATATGAACACGTTAAACAATTCAATGTATGTTTAGACATTTTACTTTCTAAGAAAACTTTCGTGTACACACAACATTTCCTCGTGGACATAGACAAATATTTAAGAGATTAGTTTGAAAAATCGACGCCATAAAACGTCCTTCCTCATACCTCACACCTCATTGGTAAATCCCGGGCTCTGAGGAAAGCAAAATTTTAGGTCCGAAGACATCACGTAAGCATTCATCCTATTTTAAGGATTATCCGCTGTCACGTCCTGCGCTAACGGTGCATCATCCGGTTTGTTCTTTAATTCTCCGTCCAGCAAATAGAGACTTGCATTTGTAGCCTGCTCTCCGCCTGCTATTTTAATTTTATCCAAAAGATTTAAAGCAAGCGATTCCTCTTCTGTCTGCTCTTTTACGAACCACTGCAGGAAGTTCCAACTTGCCCAGTCTTCTTCAGTAAAACTCATTTTAACCAGTTTGTAAATACCTTTTGTGTTATCTACTTCATGCTCAAATACTTTTTCAAAACAATTCTGTACACTTGTCGGGTCGGTAGGAGGAGCCGGAATGGCCTCCACTTTAACCTTTGCACCCCTGCTTAAAACATACTCCAGCAATTTCATCATATGGTTGCGTTCTTCCTGGGCATGCCTGAATAAAAAATTAGCTATACCTTCAAATCCTGAATTACTTGCCCAGGATGCATAGGATAAATAAATCTGGGAAGCATGCGCTTCCTTCGTCATCTGCGCATTTAGGCCCTCTGATAATGTTTCCGATAACCTGTTCGTTCTCATGTAAAAAAATATTTGCTGCACTAAATATAAATAAAATATACCGAGCGACTTGATTAATTACTTAGTTCTTTTTGACTCTGGTTCAACGATTCATTGATTTTGATCAGTAACTGATCCAAAGAAATTACAGCAGGCTTTACGGGTGTTTTTAATTTTATTTTATTGGCAGCCTTGACCACCAGGAAAAAAAACAAAGAAGCAAATTAAAATTTGGCAGAGAAGCCCACTCCAAGCAACTCACGTACCTGTAGTTTGCCAATGGCATCATCATCATACAAAAGGTCGAGAACAATGTTAGCAGAAAGAAATTTATTAACTTTCATGGCTAATACGTTGGTCCAGAATATGTCAACATTCTGCGGCTTGCTTTTATAGTTGGAAAACGCATCTAACCGGCTTTTATACACTACGTTCTTGGCGATTTCTTTATTGAATTCGGCGCTGAGGAAAGCCCCTAATTCATTTTTTGATTTTTTGCCGACTTCAACTCCGTAAGCACCTTTAAGGGATAAATACGTATCATTTACAATAATCCATCGTTCTGAGAGGGGAGAGAGAAATAGAGAGAAATTATCGGAAGGTTTGTAATTAAATCCTAACGAAAGCAATATATAAGCGGGAGCTAAAAGCCCGGATGTTTTTGTTTTTACTTCAGCGCCGTTTTTATCTTTTGAATATTCAAATCCATCGGTAAACTGCGTCCTGAAATTCAGTAATGCCCCTGCATACCAGTATTTGCTGATTTGATAACCATATTTAGAGAGCAGGTCTATCCTGTCATCGCTTTTTCTTGTTCCCAGGCTGGTAGTGTTGATAAAACCGTAACCCAGATCCAGGGTATTGTCCCATGCATTTTTATCTTTTTTATAAAACGCGTACAGGTTTAAAAAAGAAATGATGGAGAAAGATGATTTGTCACCGCCACCCTGCCAGTTTGTTAATGATCCCTGTGAAATACTGAGTGTATATAATCCGCCCTTCTTCCATATTTTGGGAATAGTATCTGCGGGATCTTTTCCCACTTTTTTATCGGCAGATTCTTTTAGTTCCTTGATCGTGGTATCCTGGCAGAAACCTGTATAATTCAGGAATAAAACTATTCCTGAAAAAAGGATTGATTTCATACAACATGATTTTAAATAATAAACAAATTGAATGATTGATAGCGCCGACTCTTGATTCATCATCCACGTCTTTTAGTAAGGAATTAGAAGCTCTTATATGTTTAAGTTTATTTGTAATTGGCAAATTTGAAATTGATCGCCCGGAAAAGGCTTCCTATATTAGTACAGGACGGAGTCATGTGACACGCGAATAGCATGAAACATAAACCTTACAAAGGCTGCAGTCAAATAATTTCTTCTCGAAGGGCTTCTATTAACTAAACAACTTATTAAACATTCATCAAGTTCCTCACTTCTTTAGTTCATCACGGATCTCCATCAATAATTGGTCGGTAGTTGAAACTACTGGAGCTGCAGGAGCAACAATAATTTCTTTTCTCTTCATTTTATTAACTGCCTGTACAATGAGAAAAAGAAAGAAGGCGATTATTATAAATTCAATGACTGACTGTAAAAACAGGCCATACGCGAGTTCAGCCCCGCCTACTTTTACTTTTAAGGACTTAATGTCTATGCCTCCTATAAGTATGCCAACAATTGGCATTAAAATACTATCTACAGCCGCCTTTACAATAGCTCCAAAAGCCGCGCCTATAATGATACCAATAGCAAGATCTAATACATTGCCCTGAATGGCAAACTTTTTAAATTCAGTTAGCATAGCCATAATAGTAAATTTTTAATTATTATTAAACATTCGGAAATTTAATGAAGCCTTTTATATAACAAACGTTACGGAAATTAAGCATGATTGAACAAAATTAGATCACTGACAAGACTGCGCCAGGATAGCATATTAACTTGCTGAATTGTTTTGCAAAGGTTGGATATTCCACTGAAGGAAAATTAAAGATACATTTTAGTTGTTAATTGTTAATGGTTAATTGTCAACTTATAACGCATCATTTATTGGTTTTACGCCATCTGGAAAAATGTTTGACTGTAATTACTAAATACGCTAGAATTTATGCACAATTCATATCTTTAAAAAAAAGTTTGGGTATCTTACCTGCTTAAATTTAGTACGAATAATTATTTTTCTAACCACAAAAATTTTAATTATGAAAAAAATTATTGTTGCATTTATTCTATTTACAGCTATTACTACTTTAACAAATGCTCAGGATGTTTTAGAGAAGGCAAAATCAGGGGCAGCTTCCGCCGCGGGATCTTCCTTAGATGTTAAGTCTGTTGCAACCAGTATAATGGGAGCACTTGGCCCCTCATTAGGATTAACCGATGCTGAAAAAACCCCTGTACTTACTGAAGTAACCTCGTTGCTGACAAAGAAAAAGGATATACTTCCTTTACAAATGTCAGACAATGCGGCGTATGTGTCAAAGTTTTCTGCATTGAGCAGTGGATTTTTAGGTAAGATGAAAGGGATTTTAACCGCGGCCAAATATGCCAAATTGTTGGGACTAAAACCTAAAACTGCCACCGCTACGAATGTATTATCTCAGTTGTTCTTTTAGAGAGGTATGAAGTATGAGGTTTGAGGTATGAGCCGTAGCATCAAGCTTGTGACAGTGTAACAATGATTAATCAGTGTGTTGATAACCTTTAGCCTTTAGTTCATAGCTCATATCTCACGTACCTCATATCTCACACCTCATACCTCCTAGCTAAACAGGTATTCAATGTCATCCTCCGTTAACGACTGCACAAATCCCTCGTCTTCAGAAACAAGGTCATCTGCCAATTTTTTTTTGCGCTCCTGGATCTCTGTGATTTTTTCTTCAATAGTATCCTTGCAGATCATTTTATATGCAAAGACATTTTTAGTCTGTCCGATTCGGTGCGTACGGTCTATAGCTTGTTGCTGAACGGCTGTGTTCCACCACGGGTCGAAGAGAAAAACATAATCGGCCGCGGTGAGATTTAAC
Organism: Chitinophagaceae bacterium; assembly: GCA_039921525.1. Lineage (GTDB taxonomy): Bacteria > Bacteroidota > Bacteroidia > Chitinophagales > Chitinophagaceae > JADCRZ01. Next base: position 36,815 of record JBDSBP010000117.1, read on the forward strand.
CCTGTATTGCCTGCTTTCAGGCTAATTAAAAACACGCGGGTTGTGTCCTCCTCCTGCTGAAACCTGTCAACCATCTCCGTCCTTTTTGCCGGTGGGGTTTGTCCATCAAAATGGTAGTAGGCAATCTCTTGTTCCTGGCAGGCCTGGGCAAGCAGGCGTAACATGCCCGTGAACTGAGAGAATACCAGCACCTTGTGATCTTTCAGATTATTGGTGAGTTCGTTCATAAGCAAACCAGTCTTCACTGATTCTGTACAATTCGATTGTTCTTCAACTGGAAGCAATAGAGGTGAATTACAAAGTTGCCTTAACTTCAGCATTCCCTGCAGGATGGCCAGTTTAGATTTGTTGAATCCTTCGTTTTTAATATTAAGAAATACACTGTCGCGTATGGTGGTTTTTATTTCATCGTACAAATTTTTCTGCGGCTGACTCATGGTGCACCACATGATCATTTCTGTTTTGGAAGGCAGATCTTTAGCTACCTGCTGTTTGGTTCTTCTTAAAACAAATGGCGACGTTAATTTTTTGAGGGCCTTTATTTTATCCGGGTTATGATCCCTGTCAATACTATCAGCATATTCTCTTTTGAAAAATTCGCGGCTGCCAAACATGCCCGGTAATATGAAGTTAAGCTGCGAGAACAAATCGAATGTATTATTCATAATGGGCGTTCCACTTAACGTTATACGGGTAAGGGAGTGTACCTGTAAAACGGCTCTTGTTGTGAGCGCCGCAGGGTTTTTAATATTATGACTTTCATCCAATACCACCACACCAAAATTAAGCGTGCTCATGTATTCAATATCAGAGCGAAGCGTACCATAACTGGTTATAATGATCTGGTATTTTTCTTTTTGCAAACCTTCACCCCGCCCTGCTCCATGATGAACGAAGGTGGAGATGCCAGGTGTAAATTTCAACAATTCCTTTTGCCAGTTATAGATAAGAGATGATGGGCAAACTATCAGGTGCTGTATATCCGGCTTCTCTTGTATTTGATGGGCGATAAAACATATGGTCTGTAACGTTTTGCCAAGTCCCATGTCATCTGCCAGGCAGGCGCCCGCGCCGGCTTCCGCCAATAACATCAGCCATTCATACCCTTTTAACTGGTAAGGTCGCAGGGTGGCCTGGATGATCGCGGGCAGCGGATAAATTGTTTCGGTATTTTCTTTCCATTTGTGCCACTTCTGCCACCAGCTTTTTTCAAGTGTACCCTTTAATACTATTTCGTTTTCCGGTGTTTCTTCTTCATACAGAGCAAACCACCTTGCAATCTGAATTTCTTTGCCTGAAATTTTACCGTGTTTGAAAAGGATGCCATACTGTTGCAGCCATTCATCGTGAATCACCCCAATGGATCCGTCTTTTAATAAAATGCTACGTTGTTCCGATATAAGTAATTTTTGTAGCTCCGTTAGCGAAACATCCTCACTTCCAAAAGAAACGCTCACCCGGAGTATCACTGTATTTTTATTTTGTTTAATGATCTCTGACTCAAAGATGATTTTATGGGATGAATATCGGAAATGTTGCAGCATATCCATTCCAATAATCTGTATGTTCATCTCCAGCAGCTTGTGAAATACTTTAAGAAACCATTGCTTTTTCTGCGCCTCTTCAAACGAAAGGTAATAATATCCATTCCGCTGAGCAGGAAAGTTAGCATGTAATGATTCCAATACGGCGAGAAATGCTTTTTCAGCTTCCCGGTTTCGTTGAACCAGGTATGTGTCGCCATTTATCGTTGTTTCAAATGTATCTTTCCATGGCCCTTCTACCAAAAGACCATCGTATGTCCATTGAGGTGTTACCACCAAAAATTTCTGGCTGATCTCGCTTAACAAAACGCGGTTATCAGGTATAGCGTCGATTTCAATTTTCGACAGCAGGTTATTCCTGTTTACCGTGTAATCGTTTTCTAGTTTTGCCAGCACCTGGCGGGCAAATTCTGTTGGCTCGCTGCTATATTTTGACGGGTCATTATTTTGCAGCCACTCCAGCGTTAAGAAATCTTTATAAGAAAGAAGAAAATATTCATTATTACTTTCTAACAAAAAATGATAACGAATGAAATTTGCGTAAGAATATACGGTGCCATTCAGGTTAATCAATACGTTAAGCTGAAGTAGTTTTTTTTCCTGCTTTACTTCAAATTGTAACTGGGGCTTGAAATAACTAAAACTGCAGGGAGCTGTTTTATAATTGGATTTGCCAATCTTCAAAGTATGATACCATGAAACGAGCCCTGCGAAAGGCTTGAAGGTTTCAAATAATTCATGCAGCCGCCTCTTTATGGCGTTCTGGTAGAATGTTTCATAGGCAACACCTGCTTTTTGTGTATTAAATTTATTTTGTATCGCTTCAATTGATTTAAGTATCGAGTTTTTATGAAATTGAAAAAGTACATCCTTCGCCTGTTTGGGAAGCATTGAAAAGTAGGTATTGATCTCGGTGAGATGTAATTCACTATTAGAATATTCAATATTTACTTTTGACCTGGTAACATGCAGGGATTGCAGTACCAGGTGATCGGACAATAATCGCTGCGGTGATAACAATAACACTGTTTTATGTTCCTTTTTTGTCACTGTCATTTGTCTGAGATAGTTTTCTGATACGATTTTAAAAATTAAAAGATGCTGGTAGCTTACGGGTTATCCATATAATCAAATGGCGCCCTGAAAGTTTCTCTAAAAAGTCGCAATTTATTTTAAAAAAAGGGAACGATTATATTTGTTTACAGATTCCGTTACAGACTATTAATTATTCACAATCTTTTGACATTAAAAATGGGCACCAGGGGATCAAATGCCTGGTCGAATTCTGGCTCATTATAAATTTTGACTACAATATCCATTCCCCGGATCACCTTTCCAAAAGCAGCATAGCCCTGTTTATCAGGGTTATTAGCACCGCCGTAATCGAATCCGGGTTGATCCCCAATACAGATAAAGAATTCCGTAGTGGCTGTTCCAGGTTCAAGTCGCGCCAATGAAATCACGCCATCGGTATGCAGGATCTGGGTTTGGCGAGTGCTCTCGTGCGGGATACCCTTTAAAGTCTCAGATCGCCTGCGTGCACTCTTCCAGATACCTCCCTGTATAAAGTTGGCCTTGAAAGCATCAGAAGGTTGATTGTTATCATTAAGTACCCTGTAAAAAAATGCGTTCCTGAAAAACCCCGAATCAACATACGATAAAAAGGTTTTCACTGTCAATGGCGCTTTATCTGCATATAATTCAATTTCTATTTCTCCTGATTTTGTTTGGATTTCAATCCGAGGATTTTTATGGTCAGGGGAGGTGCATGCGGCCGCCAGCAAAATAAACAGTACGAAAGAAATTCTATGCATCATAAATCATTGATTAAAATATAAGATGGTAAACCGGGTTAAATGAAAGATACTATAACTCCAGAACTAATAAAGTGCCACCACGCTCAAACAAGGTAAAACACGATGTACGAAGAAAATAATTTTTTCATAAATGAATATTTATTTATTCTTGATCATGCGAACCAGGGATAAAAATAAGGAATTAGCCATAAGGCAGCAAGCCATGGAGATGGTGGTGAAGGAGGGGCTGGATGGATTAACTATGCAGAGGCTGGCTAAAAAAGCCGGCGTTTCCGCGGCAACTATTTATATTTATTTTAAGGACAGGGATGACCTGGTGCTTAAAATTTGCACCAGGGTAACAAATGACATGCTGGAGTTTACCATCCGGAATTTTGATGCCGACCTGCACTTTGAAGAAGGGTTGAAAATTCAATGGGAAAACAGGGCCACATACGTATTGTTTGAAGTTTCCTCTGGAAATGGAATTTATTGAACATATTCGTTATTCGTACCTGTACGCCAGGGTGAGAGAAACACAGACGCAGCGGTTTGGTGAGGTTATGGCCAGGTTTATGAACAATGCTATTAAAAGAAAAGAATTAATAAAACTTCCATTTGAAGTGTATTGGTCTATTGCGTTTGCACCTTTGTACCAACTCATCAAATTCCATTTGCAGGATCGAAGTTTTGTGAACGAACATTTTACCCTGAGCAAAGACGTTATGATGAAAGCGTTTAAAATGGTTATCAAAGCGCTGACACCGTAGGGAAGAATGAATTTCATTGACCTAAACATGTAATGTTCAACTATTAATGATCGATTTGTATCCTGTCGAATAAAACCTATAAGGTTTGCTTTCATAGTGCAGGCATTCCATGTTCAAATCTTATAGGTTTAATCAGTGTCTTGCCTCAGTCTGGTTTTGAATTTATCCGCAAAACCGGCTGCTAAAAATCCCGATGCACCGGCACTAAAGGTGGAATAGATCAATAGCTTCCAAAAAAATTTCATTAATGTATTGGAATGTATTAAAAACAGGTAAGTTGTTTTCACTCCCATAAAATTATCCGCCGATTGTTCTGTTATAGAAATAAGAAATGCACTATAATAATCCCAACCCTTCCGGGTTTCATACCTCAAACCTCATACCTCACACCTCATTTAAATTCCACCACACTATAAGCCGCCTGCTGAGGTTGCCTTTTCACACCTCCTACGATGGGAAGGAAGCGGTCATCATCATGAATTATAATAATTTTTTTCTTATTGATGATAGCAATATCCTCTGACTTATCGGAAAAAGCTATAGGGCTGCCACGGCCATCCCTGACGAGATTCATTTTATTACTTTCGAGTTCGCTTTCAGTGGCCGTCCACAAATAGCCACCCGTTTTTTCGCCGTTTTCAAAAGAGGTTAATATCAGGAACCTATTATTGAAATGATCATACTCAATGCTTGAAATGCCCATGGGTTGTTTGAAATTCGGAGGTAATCCGGCGATGTTAATATCACTTATCACTTTATAATTATTTTCCAGTTCCACAGTGCCGTTATTGAGATGATAGTTGACCGTTATAATTTTAACTCTATATTTAAAATCATCGAATTTTTTGCCCTCTTCCCTAACCCCAAAATACAACCTGTCATTAGTGGCAGCGAGTCCTTCAATTTTGAAATAGGGCATGCCCTGTGGAAATTCGGGAGATGTCAAGGCCTTGGAAAATTTCTCGCGCAGGAAAACAGAACTACTGTCTGTGCTGTTTTCGCGCAATACATTCGGATTATTTTCATTGCCTACCTGCCAGTAATAAATAGTATTATATGCATTCCATTCTTTAGAATTAGGTTTTACCCGGTCAAATCCAGTAGAGAGAAAAACAGTCTTGCCATCCGGCGTTAATGAGAAGTCCTCGAATTTTTTACCGTATTTTAAAACAGGGTTGGTTAGATACTGCGCAGCTTGCGTGGTATCTGCAAAACCATTTTTAAATGCCCAGTAAAACACGGAAGACCTTGTATCAGGCATGTCTTTATCATTGGCAACAAAAATATTTTTTCCATCATAAAGAATAGCAGAAGCTTCACACCAAATCGGTTGTCCATTGGCCGTTAAGCCCTTTTCAAAACAATCTATCCATCCTTCTTTTGTAATAGTTGCAGAAATTGGAACGGTTCCTTCCAGCGACCTAGCCGTTTTGCACTGAAATAATAATACCAGTGCCAGTAGCGGCAGCATAAGCTTAACAATCTTCATAGTGTGATTTGATGTTTTATATAGATAGATTATTCTTTGGCCGATCTGTACTTTTCAGAAATATTATAAACGATATATCCTGTAATCCAGGCTATCTGGCTCCCCTTACTTAAAAAATAATACCGTTTCTTTACAGTGGGAATATTTATTTCATCCATGATGCCTGCTAAAAGAAAAGCACCCCTTCTTAAATTTTCCGCGGTAAAGGTATTTTGTGTTTCTACAAGATTTCTCCGGGCTTTATTTAGCGTTTCAAAATCGGGGATTTTTTCAATTTTATCAGAAGCGTAACTCCCTAAAGTATTGTAATCGCCACTTGTGAGCCTTTGAAAATTAATTACATCATTATAAGTAAAGGTTACATAATCCTGGCCCGCCTTTTCAGGATGCATCACGTTAACCATTGCCCAAACTATTCCACCCAGGAAAAACACTTCCCTCATGTTTTGAATGCCTGGAGTTTGGTTAAACATCTTTAATTCATTTTTTATGTTGTATGGCAGAACAGTATCTTTTGCAGTTAAGGGCATGGTTCGTGAACCAAAGGGTAAAGAAAACGATTCGAACCTGCCAAAAGCATAGTATCCTCCTTTTGTATTTCCACCTCCAATATCAATGCTTACACTTTTTTCTTTTGATTTCGGAAGCACCAGGCCCATATTAGTATACCTGGATTCTAAATTAGGTGTCAAAAAACCTATCTGGCTCTTGTAGTCGGGCATGGCATTTTGAGCAACGCGTTCGAAAACAACGGAGATACTATCCCGGTTTAGTCTCTTGCGCAGCACTTCCTGGAGCACACCGCTACTAAAAGCTACGAATATTCGATCCTGTGGTATTTCGTACCTTTGCATGATGCCAAACAAGTCTTTCAGGGCATTTTTTGAGCCCTCAAAAGCCGCAGTGTTCAAGTCGGCAAAATTCGAATTTATAGAACTGTCCTTGATGATATTATATACATAACGCCCTTCCGTACCCAGGGTCACCTGGAGTACACTTAATTTTATCCCTGTTGATCCAATATCAATTCCTGCATATGCTTCCGATCTTTTTATCCGCATACTTTCACCAAGTTGAGTCATCGCCAGCCTGCTTCCATCGAGGTTTAGTTGCTGGTAAATCCTTGAGGCGGTATCGAAATAGCGATAGGCTTTTACACTATCTTCAAGATCGCGGTAAAGCAGGCCCAGGTTTTCGCAAGCCACTGCTTCCCAGTATTTATCCTTTTGCTGTTGAACTATGCTCAACCCGGAGATTAAATTACGTTCAGATTCATCGAATTGATTTGTTTCACGATAGGTGTTTCCAATTTTTATCCGCCGAACAGCCAAAGACTGGGCAAAACCCAATTCACTAAAAACGGCTAGCATGCAGCATAAAGCCAGTAACTTTTTCATCTTTTGTAGTTTAACTTATAAACAGTAATATTTGATTATTATTCTCCCAGGCAACGGCAATCTCCATCACACTTTGAAATAACTATGGTGCGTATAACGGCCCCGCTTCTATTGTAACAATACTGTACCCTGCGGCCGGTATAATTGCCGGAATTGTCTTTTTCACAAATGGGATCACTTTTAGAGGCGCACGAATTATCCGGTGGTGCAGCAATAGCACACTGTTTGCTGTTAGCTTCAATAAGTGGCCCGGTCTTAAAACCGCCTTTTCCATCATTCAGCTTCACATATTTGGATCCTTCTGCACAAATATACCCTTCAGCAACAGTTTCTTCTTCGGCAAAGGCGGCAAAACCGCAATCTTTACTATTGCGCTGTACTAACGATCCTCTTTTAAATCCACCGCGGCCGTCATGTAATTTCTGGTATTTTGACCCATTAATACAAGTATCACCGGCACGTCCAGTCGGAAAAACAACACCACAACTTCTGCTATTGCGTTCTACCAGGCTGCCTACGATAAAGCCTCCTCTACCATTGTGTAATCTCTGGTACCTGGAGCCATTAACACACGTATCTCCTGCACGACCAGTCAGGAAAACGAAACCACAACTCTTGCTATTGCGTTCTACAAGGCTTCCTACCGTAAATCCACCTCTTCCATTATGAAGTTTCTGATACCTTGAACCGCTGACACAAGTATCTCCTGCACGACCAGTGAGGAAAACGAAACCACAACTCTTGCTGTTGCGTTCTACAAGGCTACCTACCGTAAATCCACCTCTTCCATTATGAAGTTTCTGATACCTTGAACCGCTGACACAAGTATCGCCTGCACGACCAGTCGGGAAAGCAAAACCACAACTTTTGCTATTGCGTTCTACAAGGCTACCTACCATAAAACCACCCTTTCCGTTATGTAATTTTTGGTACCTGGAACCGCTGACACAGGTATCACCCGCACGACCGGTGGGGAAAACGAAACCGCAAGACTTACTGTTTCGCTCGACGAGGCTGCCTACTGTAAAACCGCCCTTTCCGTTATGTAATTTCTGGTACCTTGAACCGCTGACGCAGGTATCACCCGCACGACCGGTGAGGAAAACGAAACCGCAAGATTTACTATTTGATTCAATTAAACTACCCACCGTAAACCCTCCCTTTCCATTATGCAATTTCTGGTATTTTGAACTTTTTATACAGGTGTCTCCTGCCAGGCCGGTCGGAAAAGAGAACCCACAAGAAACACTATTGGATTCAATTAGGCTGCCTACCTTAAATCCACCCTTTCCATTATGCAATTTCTGGTATTTCGAACTCTTAATACAAGTATCTCCTGCAAGGCCGGTCGGAAAAGCGAACCCACAGCTTTTGCTGTTCGACTCAATTATATCGCCCGCAGTAAAACCGCCGGATCCATCATGCAATTTTTCAAATTTCGAGAAATTAATGCAAGTATCGCCAGCCCGCATTCCCCTCGACGGCAACCTATTTTTAATAACTTTCACGCGGCTTGAATCTAAAGAAGACGGGTTATAAAAAACAGAGACCGTTTTTTGGCCTTTGCAAATTATCTCATCGATTTTTTTCCGCAGCTCGGCCATGTTATTAAAAGCATAATAGGGCCTGTCGTCTATTTGAATGATGCCCGAATTAGGCATTGATTCTGAAAAGAAAAAAACACTATCAGCTGAATGGCTGATATAGTCAAACGACAAAGTCGTTACGTCCCATTCAGGATGGTTAGCCGTTACTAACGAATCATAACTTTTTAGCTTAACTGAATTCAGGTATGCGTTAACCTGCTTATTTACCGTATCGGTAACATCGGCTTCGTTATTTTTAATTTTATCAGGGATAACAAGGGCCGAAATACAGTTGTATTCGTAATAATTATTGGAACCTAATCGCAGTATACCCGCGATGGGCAATGTTTTACATGTATATTTAGAAAGGGCACATAACTGCTGCAAATGTTCAGGGATCTTCTCTCCAATTAGCCTGTCGGAAACAATTATCGTAAGAGGAAAGGTATTAATTTTTCCAGCATCTTCTAATGACTTGATATTATTTTCTAAATTTCGGATGCTTTCTTTGTTGTCACCATTGTCGTCGTTACAACCCGAAATGGATACGATCAGCCCGATAGCCAGTGCTATAAATAAAAAGAATCTTTTTTTCATCATGGCAATTGTTTGCAGTTAGTTGTTAAATCCAGCTCATTTCCACTTCCTCATTAATAATTAAATACTCCGTAAATAAATACTTACGTGATGCAAACAAATTCAACTCTGTACTAACCACCGTTTTATTTTTTTTAAGATATCAAAAGCCTTCTTCTACGTAATAAACATTTTTTGCAGGGCATTTAAAGCAATAATAATTTACCAGCTTAAAGACTGGTTGGTAATAAAAAAATAATAGACAAATTGCTTAGGTTCCCCTAAATGGTTTTAGTTCTCAAGGAAGAAGCCGGCTTTTGCATAGGTATAATGAGATGCAGAGTACAATTATATGATTTAATTTTAAATTCTAAAGAATTTTTTAGGATTGATAATCGAAGGAAGCCCAATAAATGTTTTATTTTCCACAATTGGGAAAAGAAAACGAACATTCAGTAAAATACGAATCACTATCAAAGTTAAAACAACTAAAATGAACAGTTCTGACAATCATTTCACAAGCAGGAGAAACTTTGTGGGCGTTATTACAAAGTCAATGGGCTTTTCAGTGTTATTGGCACCGTCGGGCATCGATTTGTTGTCAAATGGTTTATGGAAGGTTCAAAGAGCCTTTACGGTAGGGGAGGTGATAGATCTTTTTTTGAAAGAAATTCCTGGCGCCCCTTTTGAAAAAACGGTGGATACACTAAAATCAGGAAGCAAAAGCCAGCAGGTGACTGGAATTGTAACCACCATGTTCGCAACGGTAGAAATTATCAGGAAAGCAATTGAACGGAAAGCTAACTTCATCATTGCACATGAGCCTACTTTTTATAATCACCAGGATGAAACTTCCTGGCTTGAAAAGGATGAGGTATATCGCTATAAAGCCGATTTATTGCAAAAACATAACATAGCAGTTTGGAGATGCCATGATTATATTCATTCTCACCGGCCGGATGGAGTTCGTGCAGGTGTAGTAAAGGCGTTGGGCTGGGAAAAATATGTGGATGCTGATAATCCTGCGCTGATCACTATACCCGCAATTCCGCTGAAAGATTTGATTACGCACGCCAAGGGGAGACTAGGTATCTCCAACCTCCGCTACGCGGGTGATCTTTCGCTGTTTTGCCACAGGATATTGCTTATGCCGGGTGCATCGGGCGGCAGGAGCCAGATTGAAGCAACGGGCAAAGTAAAACCTGATTTGTTGATGTGTGGTGAATTATCGGAATGGGAAACCGCGGAATATATCAGGGATGCCCGATTAAAAAGCCAGAAAATCGCTTTGGTCATTCTCGGACATGCTGCCAGCGAGGAACCGGGACTGGAGTGGATGGCATCCTGGTTAAAAAAGGCGCTTCCGGGGATGAGGATTGAACATATTGCTTCTCAAAATCCTTTGTCATTTATATAATCTCTTGCCGGGCAATTAGCAATTCCAATTACGAATACCAATTACGAATTACGAATTACGAGCGTCCCATCATTCGTAATTCGTAATTGATTTTAAACCCTCAGGCTAAATCAACATAATGCAGTTTCATCCGCCAATTACCCAATTCAATCATATTTGCAATTTTTTACAGGTAGCTTCAAGGTAATTTTGGGTTTAACCTGGAAAATATGGCAGTCTTTTTTTCTAAAATAAATCAAAGGTGGATCTTACTCCTCAGCCTTTTTGTAACATCTATGCTTGTTGCATCTGGTTTGTGGGCAAAACCGGTCATACAAAAATTGGCGAATGATGAGGATGCCATTTGCGGGGTTTGGTATACCAATAACAATAATAGCAAAGTAGAAATTTATAGAAATAACGGGATGTACTTTGGAAAATTGATCTGGTTAAAAGATCCGGAAAAGTCGGGGTACATGAATAAACTGGTGATTTTGGATATGACCTACAACCAAACACGGCATGTGTGGGATAAAGGCACTTTATATTACCCCGTAAAAGACGCTCAATACGAGGGGATTATTGAATTATCCGATATGGATACGCTTTCAATAAGGGCTTTTAAGGGTTCACCATTGTTTGGCAAGACGGTAACATGGATAAGGGTGAAGTAGGTAGGAGGTACGTGGGGGCGTTTGTAGGGGCGGGGCTTGCCCCCGCCCTGACTGCATACAAAACTGCCCGTATATTTTTAGGAGACGTCGACGAAATACCACACGTATCCGGTGTAACAGGGCAGGGGCCAAGCCCCTCCCCTACAAACGCCGCGCATCAAAAATGTTATTTACACGGGTGAGATAGGCGCCGCTGATCGAAGACTCATACCTCATGGCTTATATATAACATCCGACAATAAACAGAGTTATGATCCAATGCCTGACTAAAATGTAGGGGC
>JBDSBP010000118.1:0-4647 GCA_039921525.1 Chitinophagaceae bacterium
AGCCTTGTTTCTACAAGGCTCTTTTTTTTAGTACTATATATTAATCGCTGTTCCTTTTGTTGTATTTGCCGGCACTTAATAAGGCAATTGGCAGTCAAATAAAAAAATTGCAGGTTATTTAGTAAGCAGTTATGTATCTTAGTAACTAACTTTTAATGCCTGCCAGATATGAACCGTTTTATTTTACTCATCTCTTTTCTAGGGTTAACCGGAATGGGCAGCTTCGCCCAGAAATCCGAAATGGCAACTGTTGCCAATCAATTTATAAATAGCCTTGATAAGAACCAGAAGCTGAAAGCATTATTTCCATTTGTGTCTGAGGAGCGGTACAATTTTCATTTTGTTCCAAGAGATGACAGGAAAGGTATTTCCGTTAATGAACTAACTCCCTCTCAAAAAGAAGCAGCAATGACATTAATGAAATTTTGCCTTAGCAGTGACGCGTACCGGAAAGCCACTGAGATTATGCAACTGGAAATAATTCTTAAGGGAATTGAAAACAGGCCTGATACAAATCATTTCCGTGATCCGGGAAAATATTTTTTCAGCATTTTCGGTATTCCGGGAAATACTACTACCTGGGGATGGCGCGTGGAGGGACATCACGTTTCGTTGAATTTTTCAGCTAAAAATAATAGCCTGGTATCGGGCACACCCGGTTTTTTTGGCTCTAACCCGGCCGTTGTTCCTGCCGGTCCTCAAAAAGGCAAAGAGATATTAAAGGATGAAACAGAAAAGGGTTTTACCTTATTGCATTCTTTTTCCGGCGAGCAACTTAAAAAAGTAATATTCGATACAACTGCTCCGGGCGACATCTTTACTTTTGACAAACGAAAAGCTATGATTGAACACCCTGGTGGAATAGGTTATTCGGAGATGAACGGCGGGCAACAACAAAATTTATTGCGACTAATTGAACTATATGTACACCGCTATACCAAATTATTTGCGGATGACCTGATGAAAGAAATCCAGGACGCCGGACTGGAAAATCTTAAATTTTCATGGGCGGGAGCCCGGCAGCCCGGCATCGGCAACCTGCATTATTACAGGGTGCAGGGCCCTACTCTTATTATTGAATACGATAATACGCAGAACAACGGCAACCATGTGCATTCGGTTATTCGGGATCTAAAACACGACTTCGGTGGCGATGAACTGTTGGAGCATTATTTAAAGACTAATAAAGCAGAGCGTTGATTTAATTATGAATTACTTATTACGAATTGTCGTAATTCGTACTTCTTGATTCGTACTTCTTATAAGATGTATTTGTTAAATATATAGGCGTTACAATTTAATAAAAAAGGCCGTTCCGGCTAATTTAGGCTGGGTTTATAGCAAAAAATTAGATTCAAACTTATTCTTGTTAAAAAAGTACCTGGCAAATCATCCTGCTTTGATATTATTCTTTTTTTGTATCAAGCAATGTGTTAATTTTACACATTAATTCGGGGAAACAAATTAACCTCTCTGTCAAATGGCAATTTTGCTGAAAGACAGATACTCCCGTAAAAACAAATTATAAAATAAATAAAATAAGATGAAAACATTTATTGTTCCTACAGATTTTTCAAAAACTGCCAGGAACGCGGCTATCTATGCCGTACAAATCGCTGCAACTGTGCAGGATGCAAAAATTATCCTTTATAATGTATTTGATAAAGGTTCCGTTGAAATGGATGGTTCTTCCGACGAAGAAAAAATGGCAGCTGCTATCGAAATGGTAGAAATGTCTATGCAGAGTATTAAATCAGACATGTTGAACATTAATGATTCCGTAGAGATTAGTTGTATTGCAGAACAAAGTAATTCTTTGATTGACAGTCTTGAAAAATTCGCTCTAACCCAGCACGCCGATCTGATCATAATGGGTATTACTGAAACAAACCGGATGGAACAGGTATTGGTAGGTAGCAATACACTTGACATGGTAAACAGGAACGTTTGCCCGGTAATTATTGTGCCACAGCATTCCCAATTTAAAGGCATAAAAAATGTGTTATTAGCTTCCGATTTCAAGAATGTAGATGAAACTGTTCCGGCTAAATCTATCCAGGCCATTCTTGATATTTTCAAATCAGACGTTCATGTGGTAAACGTGGATAGCGAACATTTTGTAGAATTGACAGAGGAATACAAAGAAGAAAAAGCTAAAATGGAATTAATATTGGAAGGGTATAATACACAGTACTCTTTTATCAGGCAATATGACTTTATTGAAGCCATCAGTCAGTTTGCCGCTGACAAAAACATAGACCTGATTTTAACTATTCCTAAAAAACATTCCCTGCTTAGCAAGCTGTTTGTAACAAGTACTACTAAAAAATTAGCTTACCAGAGTGAATTGCCAATTATGGCCATTCACGCCTAAACGCTGATTTTTATCATTTAGAAGTCCCTTTAAATGAATTTATTTAAAGGGACTTTTTTTATGAGTGTTCTACAGAGGCGGGGCTTGTCTCTACCCTGACTGCACACGAAGTATGACTAAAAATAACAGCGCCTATATCGCTATTTTTCATAGGTTCGCAATTAGATTGATCTATTTAATCTTAATTAAAAACATATGAAGAAAATTATTGTTCCTGTTGATTTTTCAGATACCTCTAAAAATGCGGCACTGTATGCAGTTCAGATTGCAGATCAGCTAAAAGCGACCGTTACTTTAATTAATGTCGTGGATCCGATAGTAGCCGGGAGTGATGGAACACCTCTTGCTGACGCGACAGAAGGGGTGAAAAAAATAACAGAAATGGCATTGGAAAACATAAGGCTTTCAATGTCGGATAGCAATCCATCGGTAGCCATTTCTCACATAGCGAATGAAAGTAATTCTCTTTCTGACAGCCTGGAAAAAATAGTAAGCGAACAAAATGCCGACCTGATCATCATGGGCATTACCGGAAGTAGCCTGATAGAGCGGATTGCAATCGGAAGCAATACTATTAATATAGTTCAGAAAAACATTTGCCCGGTGATCATCGTTCCGCCCTATGCTCAGTATAAAGAAATAAAAAGAATTCTTTTTGCAACCGACTTTAAAAATGCTGATGAAACAACCCCGCTTAATTATATAAAGGAATTTATGGATGTTTTTCAGCCTGAACTTTATGTGGTGAATGTAGATAGTGAAAATACCACTGAATTATCGGAAGAATATAAACTACAAAGAGCTAAAATGGAAACCCTGTTATCAGGATATATGATTTCTTTTCATTTTATAAAACAGGACGATTTTAATGAAGCCATCAGCCAGTTCTCTGCAGATAACAATATTGACCTTATTTTAATCGAGCCAAAGAAACATTCATTTTTCAGTAATTTATTTTCGTCCGGTCGTACCAGGAAGCTGGCTTACCATAGCCATGTTCCTATTCTTGCAATACATGAATAAGTATTAATTGTTAATTGTTAATGATTATTTCAATGGTCAGACGTCACTCCTTAATATTAGGTAAATTACAGCGAGGAGAGACGAATCCATGAAAAATATCAAGCTGATAGAAGTTCCATCGGAAATTGGTGCGGGTACCCGCGGCGCCAGTTTAGGGATTGAGGCGATTAAGATTGCAGCGCTAGATTTCATGAGTAATTTCTTCATTCACTTCCCTTCAGAAAAAGTACCCAGTGAAAATAAATTATTATACGAACCTATTGAATCACCTTATGCCAAACGGGCCAAAGGTATTGTTACGATGTACGAAAGAGTAAGCAAGGTGGTAAGTGATTGCATCAAAAGTAATTTTTTTCCCATGGTAATAAGTGGGGATCATAGTATCGCAGGCGCTACTATTACCGGTTTAAAAATGGCCAAACCCGCCAGCAGACTGGGTGTTATTTGGATAGATGCACATGCGGATCTTCACACACCTTACACAACTCCATCAGGCAATGTACATGGTATGCCCATCGCTATAGCTATTAATGAAGACAATATGGATTGCGCGGTTCACGAAGTAGATAAAGTTACTATCGCCTATTGGGAACAACTCAAAAATATGGGCAACATCGCACCCAAAGTTTTACCGGAAGATATTGTGTTTATTTCTCTCAGGGATTATGAAAAAGAAGAAAGATACCTGGTTGAAAAATATAACATGAAAGTAATTACTACCGGGGAACTGAGACGAAAAGGACCGGAAAATATAGTTAAAAGTGTTTTGCGATACCTCAGTGACTGCACTGATATCTATGTAAGCCTTGATATGGATAGTATTGATTCCTCCATTTCGAAGGGTACGGGTACCCCTGTAAGCAATGGCCTGCGCGAAAGGGAATCGGAGGATCTTTTCAGTAAATTCATGCAGGACCGAAAAATATGCTGTTTCGAAATAACCGAAGTAAATCCTACCCTGGATAAGGAAAACCTGATGGCAGAAATCGCGTTTAATATTTTACAGAGAAGTGTGAATGTGTTAATGATGAATTAGCTTTCAGGCATGAGGTATCAGGTATGAGGTATGAGGTATCAGGCATGAGGTATGAGGTATAAAGAGACAATTAATAATTAACTATTAACCATTAACAATTAACAATTAACCATTAATTCTACTTTGACAAGTTATGAAGTGTTCTGATGATTCTGTTGCATCTCAGTGTAACAAATATATTTCACAAAGTGACACAGAGGGCCTCCGTGTATCT
>JBDSBP010000119.1:0-6995 GCA_039921525.1 Chitinophagaceae bacterium
CATTTCAAAACCTGAAAAGATGGTTGTTGACAATGTTCAATTTAGATTGTACGATAGCTTGAAACTTAGCAATCTCGGGCTATCCAGGGATGCTTATATTGCAGCAATAAAGGGATTTAATAAACTGCGGTTATCAGGTACTCTTCATAATGAAAGAGTTTTATCAATTGTAGATTTCAGCGTTCCTTCTTTTAAAAAGAGATTATTCATAATTGATATTGTATCAGGAAGATTACTTTTTAACACATTTGTATCGCACGGACATAATTCAGGAAATGAAATGGCAACTAAATTTTCCAACCAGTTCAATAGCCTTCAAAGCAGCCTCGGTTTTTATATTACCGGGCAAACCTATCGGGGTCAGCATGGAACTTCTCTCCGGTTGCAGGGTATGGAGAAGGGGATCAATGACAATGCATTCAACAGGGGTATAGTTATGCATGGAGCCTCATATGTACCTAATGGCAATACAGAAAAATTAGCTCATGTTGGCAGGAGCCAGGGATGCCCTGCTATCCCGGTGAATATTCATAGAGCCATCATTGAGATAATTAAAAACGGCACATGTCTTTTTGTCTATAGTTCCGATAAAAGATACCTTGCTCAATCGAAGTATCTGCAAAAATTGCACGAGGCATAATAACAATAGGTGGCATTGATGAAAAGTTTATAAATATAGTTGCCCCTAAATACCGCAGTACCTATTTGAAAAATAAAGCAATAAAGATTTATTAATATTAAATAAAAACCGGGATAAGCATTTTGTAATGTAAGTGTGCGACGTTTATCTTTTTATAATCTTTATACTTTTTGCATCTCCAACCGATATAATCTTTAAAATATAGTTTCCCGGCTTTAAATATTGCATAGGAATTTTTATTGTGGCGATATTTGATTGTATAGAATGTTCTTTCAATAATCTGCCAGACATATCGGCAACCTGTACACGCTGAATCATCACCTGATCGTTGTTCACGAGAACTAGTTCATTTGGAACCGGGTTTGTTTGTAAGTGGAGCCCTGATCCCTTTGTTTTCATAACAAGTTTTATGATAGAAGAAAAGGTATACCGGCCATCTTTATCTACTTGGCGGATGCGGTAAAAATTATTTCCCTTCGCAGGATTGGCATCCGTGTAAGTAAAGGTATAATCGGCTTCTGCCACAGTGCCTATTATTGAAAAATTAATTCCGTCAATTGAATGCTCTATTTCAAAATGATCATTGTTTACTGAATTCTCAGTTCGCCAGTTTAACACAATACGGCTGCCATTCACATTCCCGTTATAAGATTGCCATTTGAGTGGAAGCACATTTTCATTATAATAGTTATAAAGAGTAATAACCTCTGTGTTTGATAATTCCCGGTTATACGCCACTATATCATCCAGTATGCCTGTGTACATTGGGGATGAGTTACATGGGTTAATGCCAAGTCCAACAAAGGTCGGTGTAACCAATGACGCTGGGGTTGTACCAGGTGTCGACGCAACCAATGCCCCATCAACATACAAGGATATGGTGGCAGATGTTTTGTTGCGGGTGATTGTTACAAAATGCCAGTTTCCATCATTATAATTGTTTGTGGATTTAATCGTGATATCAGGATTGCCAATACCGAAACAAACTTTGCCACCATCTATCAGTGCGGTCCCCCAATCTGTAGTTCCTCCACAAACCTCGGCGTCAACCATGGCATTGCCGCCATACCATTGACTGCTGTTGTTGGCTGTCATAGTTGTTTTAAACCAGTAACCCAGGCTGAAGTCATTTGATAAAGGAGTGACCAACTCCAAAGGAAGTTTGCCGGAAGAAACTCCCTGGATAAAATCGGTGGCGGCACCTGCAACACCGAATCGGTCAGGTGCAGCAGTAGTGGAATTAAGTGTTCCATTGTATTCGTTACCGCTTATATCGATTGCAGAATTATTTAGTTGGTATTTACCAACAATGTTCTCAGAAGACTGGGCAAACAAAAACAAAGGACATATCAGGAAAAAGAGAATGGATGTGTAGGGTTTTTTCATAATAACTGGATGCTGGTTATAAAATAGCCATTCACTAAAATTACAATTCTCCCATTCCATAACCACGCAGAACAAATTGATTTAGCATCGAGTTTTTATAAAATAAGAGTTATTAACTGCAACAGGGCCTAACAATACTTATGAGAATAATAAGTGTTTCCCTCTGGCGTAAACTCATCAAAACAGCTCCCATTGCCATACGCAACATAGAAGTAGGGGATACTGCGTACTGCCATGTCGCTGTGAAAATAATGCTGTCGTTGTTTTGTTCTCGTTAATCACCGAATTAGTTATTATTAAGCCATGCAACAGTATAAACAGCCAGGACGCGATTAAGTCCCGGGTTCTTAATAATAAAATTTACAAACTGAATGCAGATGAAAACTCGTACGATCCCGAGCCAATAAAGAGTATCTGAAATATAAACGAAACGCCTGGCATCCATTTTTGATATTCAACAAGGTGGATTATTTCTTGCAATTAAGAAAAAGAAAGTATTAGATTCGTTATCTCGCAGAGCCCATAGTCAACGGTTAATCGTCATATTCCCTTTCGTTAAAAAATCAAATTGCTCTTATACTTATGAAAAAGTCAACAAAAAAAAATTCGAGGAGAAAGTTTATAAAGCAAAATTTATTAACTGGTGCTGCTGCGATTCTAGGTATTGGATGCGTATCGGCATTTTCCCCTGGCCGGCAGAGCAAGAATATAAATACACCCGCAATATTAGGAGGAGATCCTGTCTGGGATCCGAAGGAAAAGCCCAGGTGGTCTGGATGGCCTATCTGGAACCCCCAAACAGATGAGCCACAAGTTCTTGAAGTTCTTCGAAGTGGTGTGTGGTCACGGGCAAAAGTGGTGTCGCAATTTGAAAATGAATGGGCTAAAACAATTGGTGCTCAACGCTGCTTAACTACCGTTAACGGAACGAATGCCATGATTTGTTCCCTGGTTAATTTGGATATCGGTGGCGGAGATGAAGTTATTATTCCTCCATATACATTTATCGCTACTCCCCAGGCTGTGCTTCAAACAGGAGCAATACCGGTTTTTGTGGATACTGATCCTGAAACTTTTCAAATGGACGTAAATAAAATAGAAGAAAAAATTACTTCCCGAACCCGTGCTATTTTACCTGTTCACATTTGTGGGCTTCCTTCTGATATGGAACGTATTATGCAGATTGCGAAAAAACATAATCTTGTCGTAGTGGAAGATGCTTGCCAGGCATGGCTGGCAGAAATCAATCATAAAAAAGTGGGAACATTTGGTAATGCCGGATGCTTTAGTTTTCAGAACTCAAAAAATATACCTATCGGTGAGGGTGGAGCTATTGTAAGCGATGATGAAGGATTTATGGACAGGTGTTATTCATACCATAATTATGGTATATCTTATGGCAGCATGATTGCGAAACATGGTACCGGTCTTACGATGTTTGGCACTAAGTTACGCATAACAGAATACCAGGCTGCCATTGGCTTAGCACAGCTAAAGAGACTGGAAGGACAGACTGTTACGCGAAATGAAAATGCGGCTTACCTGAAATCCCTATTGAAGAATATTCCAGGAATTGTACCTTACAAACTGTACGATCATGTAACCAGGGCAGCATTCCATATCTTTCCTTTCCGGTATCAAAAAGAAGCATTTAAAGGGTTGCCAAGAACCCAGTTCCTTAAAGCATTAATTGCGGAAGGCGTGCCATGTTCCAGTGGGTATGTAACGCTGAATAACAAGCCATACCTGCAAAATGCCTTTCAGTCAAAAAACTTTAAAAAGATGTATCACAATGAGATGCTGGATTTCAAAAAATATGTAGAAAGGAATTATTGTCCGCAAAATGATAAACTATGTAATGAAGAGGCTGTATGGTTTATGCAGGAGCTGCTTCTCGGCCCAAAATCGGATATGGATTATATTGTATCGGCCATTGATAAGATCTATAAAAATGCGGAGGCTATTAAAAATCTTTAAATACTGCATAATTTGACGCTTCAGCTATCAGCTATCAGCTATCAGGAGGAAACATATTACAGGTTGACCCGTTTACAGCGGATGGCTGAAAGCCGATAGCCAATGAAAGCGCCATCTTATTCTTAACATAAAACTACTAATCAAATGATAAATATGAGAAAAAATCAAGGTAATTACCGGTCACCCCGCTCATGTCTTTTATATAACGTCCAAGTTATTGACCTTGTGACATCGGATCAACCTGTTGACCATAGCTGATAGTGAAAGCCGATGGCTGATAGCCAAACTCACGCCTCATACCTGATTCCATACAATAAAACAATCTTAAAATGAAGAAGAAAAAATTTTCAAGGCGTAAATTTATATATGCCGTTTCAACTGCCTCACTTGCCACGGCAGTTACGAAACCACTTGCTTCATTTGGATCAATTGGAATATTAAACAAGCGACATGGGAAATTGGCCATCCTTGGCGGCGATCCTGTTCGCCCGGCAGGAAAGATAGGGCCACCATGGCCTTATGTTGACGATCATGTGGTAGATTCAATAGTGAAGACAACCAAGAGTGGTATATGGAGCCGAATACAGTCTCCCAATGGAACTGTACCTACTTTTGAAAAAGAATTCGCAGCTTTGATTGGTACTGGCTATAGTATCGGCACAGGCTCGGGTACCCAGTCTTTAAGCACCTGTGTGGAGGCATTGGGTATCGGTCCTGGCGATGAAGTAATCACTTCTCCTTATACTGATATGGGCACAATATCTTCCATACTAACTAGCGGAGCACTCCCGGTGATGGTTGATCTTGACCCGCAATCCTACCAGTTGGAACCGGACGAAATAGAAAAGAGGATCAATAAGAATACAAAGGCGATCATGCCGGTTCATATATTTGGCGTAGCCGCCAATATGGAACGAATTATGTCAATAGCTAAGAAGCACCAGCTTAAAGTGATTGAAGACGCTTGCCAGGCTCCGCTAGCCCGTTACCAGGGTAAAGGACTTGGAACGATCGGGGATCTCGGATGCTTCAGTTTCCAGGCGAGTAAACCGATAGCCTGCGGGGAAGGAGGCGCTGTGGTAGGAAATGACGAGGCACTCATGGAAAAGTGCTTTACCGTTCAGAACCATGGCACTTCCCGCAAAGGAAGTAACGAAACGATAGGACCTAAATACCGGATGAATGAGTTTGAGGGAGCGATCCTGATGGGACAGCTTCCGGGAATTAAAGAACGGTTTGGCATCCGTAATGATAATGCCAACTATCTTGGTTCACGGCTGAAGGGCTTTGCGGGATTAGTTCCTCAAAAGCAATATCCTGGTACCGAGAGCGGATCATATTACCATTATGGTATGACGTATAATAAGACCCATTTTAATGATGCAGACCGCAGCCTGTTTTTGAAAGCCCTGGCTGCTGAAGGGGTAGCAATGGGATCTTATATACGTACAGGCCTGCACCGGGAACCATGGGTAGGTCATATTGTAGGTCTGAAGAGATACCAGGTTATGTATTCAGCCTCCCGTTTAAAAGAATACCAGGAAGGAATGCACTTTCCCAATTGCGACAGGATCACCGATGAAACGATGGTATCTTTTTGGGGTTCAGGAGCCTTACTAGCAGCAAGAAACGAGATGGACAATATCATTAACGCCATTATGAAAGTATTTGAAAATAGAGATAAGCTTAAATCGGTTTAGAGGAAGGGTGTTCAATAGGGCCTGCCTAAAATACAGGTTCGACCTTATGAGGTCTTCAAGACCTCCCAGGTCTTGAGTGAAGACGGCCACCGTTATTTAAATCAATGGTTTCTTAAATGAAACAATACTCCAAGTTCAGACCTGGTAGGTCTTGAAGACCTAACAGGTCGGCATTTTAAGAATTTTAAAAGGTTTTCATTATGTTCAATAAAATTAATCGCAGAAGATTTGTTGCCAGTATAGCTGCCAGTGCCGCCGGTATGTTTGTCGGAAACCATCTTAAAGGCATGCCAGTACCTGCGGCACAAGGGGAGGAAGAAGAAATACCGCCTGCCATAAAGAATGCGGATAGAATCTTTGCGAGAAAGTGAAGCCGATGCTGCCACAAAAGAACTATTAAGGGCAGGGAATGCCAGGAGAATGTTGAAACTGTAAAAATAAAAAGATTAAAAATCTTTAAATATTGAATATATTGTAATTAGAGATCATGGGGAAAGATGTTTGAAATCTGATTTCATCTTCCGGTATCAAACATTAAAAATAAATTGTCGGAATTTCATAGATAGAAGACCAACCCTTTATCGAGCTTGAATTTGGAATAATACAATAGCACGAGCTATTACATTATTACTGTAAATAAAACCTAAACTAAACTGTTTATGACAAAAAAACTGTTACAGAACCGTAAACATTTGTATTTATTACTGGCGTGCTTTTTCTTTTTTTGCTCTGGTACCATTGTAGCACAAACAATATCCGGAGTGGTACTTTCGGCGGGCGATAATCAACCACTAAATGGTGTTACCGTACAGGTAAAAGGAGGCACGCGTACCACAACCACAGACCCCGCCGGCATCTATAGACTTACCGGGGTAACATCAGGTAGCTCCCTGGTCTTTTCTTTTGTAGGACACAAAAGCCTGACTGTTCCTGTTAGCGGACGCAGCAAGATAGACATCAAATTAGAAGTAGCCGGTTCCGCCCTCGACCAGGTAATGGTCATTGGGTATGGAACAGTAAAAATGATTGATCTGACCGGCTCCGTGGGTCGGGTAAATGTGAGCGATCTTGCAAAAGCACCGGTAGCTTCTTTCGGGGAGGCGCTGGCAGGACGGGTAGCCGGCGTGCAGGTTAATAGTGTGGATGGACAACCCGGCGGCGGTATCAACATTATGATACGTGGAGCGGGGTCACTTACACAAAGCACTTCCCCCTTGTATGTAGTGGATGGGTTTCCTATTGAAAATCTTGACCCTGCCATTTTAAATCCCGAGGATATCGAATCCATGACT
>JBDSBP010000120.1:0-11683 GCA_039921525.1 Chitinophagaceae bacterium
ATGCTGCTTATGCGATCTACGATCCTGTAAAAAATACATGGACTCCCTGGAAAATGATTGCTAATATACCCGATGCGGTATCCAGGTTTTTCCTTGTTAATCCGGGGTGCGTTCAGTGGCTTGTTAAGCCCGATGGAAATATTCTTCTGCCTGTATATTTCAGTGGACCCATGTTAGGACCTTCTTCTGTAACGGTCATGGAATGTACATTTGATGGCGCTATTTTATCCTATGTGAGGCACGGGAATGAAATGACGGTGAAAGATGGCCGGGGTCTCGGTGAACCTTCCCTGGCACTTTTCAAAGGTGCTTATTATCTCACCATGAGAAATGACCTTAGAGCGTATGTTACAAGCAGCAAAGATGGCTTGCACTTTAATACCTTTAAGCCGTGGTTGTTTGACGACTCCACGGAGCTAGGCAGTTATAATACCCAGGCCCATTGGCTGGTTCATAACGAGGGTTTATTTTTATCTTATACCAGGCGTGGACTTAATAACGACCACATAATGCGGAACCGCGCGCCTATTTTACTGGCACAGGTAGACCCGGAGAAAATGAATGTTATCCGCGCCACGGAACAGGTATTAATCCCTGAGAGAGGTGTAATGCTTGGTAATTTCGGTGCATCTGCTATTACCGAAAACGAGTCCTGGGTCACTGATGCGGAGTATATGGCTGACGGTAAAACGAATCCCAGAGGAGCCAACGGTACTGTTTGGGTGGCTCGTGTGATATGGTCAAAAAAGAATAAGCTGGTGAAGTGGTAAAGATGGTATCAATGTGGTTGGCTTTAGAAAATGATCAATGCCGTTTAGGTAATCAGTCAGGGTGATAGTGCGGGGGGGAAAGGAGGGGATGGTAGTACCATCACTCTACCAGGTTTGCTTGACTAATCTACATTGATTGAGTATTGATTATTGAAAATTAGTCTTTTTAAGTCAACGACATTAAATGTTGTATAACCATAAGAGATGGTATGACCATAAAAATGAGGACACATTTTTTTCTGAAAACCCGACCAAACTAATTCAACTTCCATTTTGCCATTTCAGATCAAAGCGCCGTAAAATGTAATTATGATAAGTTGCTGTGGGGCTTTGGCTGAAAAGACAAAATGGGAGAGTTGTTGTATTTTCGTTTTTTATATGAAACATTTTACGCGCTTCAGCTGAAATCCCGCAAATGATTGCTTACTTGTTCTCTTCTAGGTTCAATTACGTTGATGGTAGTACCAGTGAGGTAAACCTTACAGATTTTCCGTGAAATCCCTTCAAATCTTCCCCAAACCAAATATCCTGTTCTTGACCTGCACGGTTTCCATTTTTGAATAATGATAAACAGTAGCTACCTCTTTCCCATCAACCATTACTGGTGAAGGTGCCTCAATAACAAAGTCTGCAAAGTGGGGTGCGTTGAATGCAATAAATGCCAGGCTCAGGCATTTGATCTGGACATCAAATTTTTTGGAGAGGTCAGGAAAAGCAATGGGACCCGTATCCACCTGGTAAATTTTGGTAGGGTGACTAATATTCATCGTCTTGCAGGGAGCTTCGATGATTGCCCGCAAACCGGTTTGCTTATTCTCAAATTCCGTCTGGGTAACGATAGGAATGCCGGCAGCGGTGGTGTCGCGTATCTTTTCAAAGGTATCCAATTCTGTTACCGTTTTTGCGGCCGGAGTATAGATAACAGGTTTGCCACCCCACATCTCTTCCATCTTTTTAATGGATTGATAAGCTTCCCCTCTTTTGCTTATATGTCGGCGAAACACAAGCACCTTGCCATCGCCAAAAATTGGTAGAAAATCATAGTTGTCTTTGTAGAACAAGTCGCTCTGGCCAAAAGTATTTTCGCTTTTACATGATGCACCCTGGTAGTAGATGGTACTTGTTCCGGATTGGGTGTCAATGATAGTCGTGCGGCTTTCGATCCACATTCGGACTGAGTTAAATTCTGCCGTATTGCAAAAAAAGGATTTACCATAATCAATACATGCAAGCGGCGTTGCAGGGTTGGATTCCTGGAATGGTTCTGCTGCCCATGCTGTGGCAGAAGGTATCATGAAGGCGCCCGTGGCTGCTGCCAGGCCGGATCTTAAAAATTTTCGCCGTGATGGTTCGCTGTTTCGATTTGACTGCCCTTTTTTTTCATTTCGCTTACTCATGTAGTGTAGTTTTAAATTTTGTCATTAAAATCTATTAATGTTCACCCTCATAATATGCGGCGCCACAAGTGGGATCCTTTGGATTAAAAATGGAAAGCTCTTTAAATAGTAAACGGGCTATCTGCACATGTCCTTCTCCGTTAGGGTGTAACGGATCGTTTAACCAGTTTTTAAATACATGGACATCAGTGTTATTCTTAAAAGTATCCTGCCAGTATTTGTAATTATCTACCAGCACTACTCTTTCTTTAGCAGCCACGGTACGAATAACAGCAACATATTCTTCGAGCCTGGCCCTGGACGGATCTTTTTCAATAATGATCAGATTAGGCGTATGAAGTATTGGTATCGCATTCAGCGCCCTGGTATCATTAACGAGGGTATAAAGATTCTTTTCATATACATCAATGGCAATCCTACCTGTTGCACAGTCGTTTGTTCCGAACATAAGAGATACCACCTGTGGTTTAAACTGCCTGACCCTGAAATCGAAATCATCCAGGATTGTTTTCGTGGTATTCCCGCTTATTCCCGTATTAATGATTACGTCCCTGTACCTCGATAGCTCCCATTTTATTCGTTCCGCGAAGATCTCCGGATAGGATCTGTGCCCATGCGTATGTTTGGCGCCATGTGTAATACTGTCTCCTGTAAATACCCATATTATGGGCCCCTTGTCTTTTAAAAGAGCGGTAATCCGTTCCAGGTCAGGAAGGGCGGAAGATCCGCTAAACTGTGATCCCGCCAGCGCTCTTGAAAATGCACTAATTGGTGAAGCCGCATAAAAAGCTAACGCCGATAGTTGTACGCATGACTCCAGGAATTGTCTCCTCAATAAATTTTTATGCATAGCAGGATGGTAATCTTGAAGAACCACTATTGTTTATATACCCAGTCAAGATCGATCTTTTTGATCTTTACACCTACAGTTGCCCAATCGAAATAACCTAACAGCACGTTGTTATCTGTGAAATGGATGGCCGTATAACAATATGACCCTTTAGGATCATCTTCCAATATTTTATTATTGATCCAGGTTTTTCCTTCGTCTTTTGATATGGCTATATTCAGCGGCGTACGTTTCTGATCGATTCCGTTATCGTTCCACACCACCAGCAGATCACCTGTAGATGGGATCCTTGCAATGGAAGCCGGGGAACAAGGTGATTTAAGATTTCCCGGAACTACGGCACTCCAGGTTTCACCCTTATCTTTTGAGTAAGAAAAATATTGGACATTCGCAGTTGTACGGGCAAACAATAATAGTTCGTTGTTTTTAAGTTCCATCAATCCGGGTTCCTGCGTTACAATTTTGCCCGGGTTGGGAATCTCGCTACTTGCTTTCCAGGTGATGCCATTATCATCAGAATAATAGCTCCAGAGACGGCCAATACGCGCGAATGTGGTATCTCCCGGACTTTGATGCAATGCTACTGCTAAAAGGATCCTGCCGTTTTTTAATTGGATAACCCGGTTATTGTTCAGTACAAAATATCCCGGCTTATCGGTTATGCATGCACGTGGGGCACTCCAGGTTTTAGATTCATCTTCTGAGATCCTTATCATCGGGATACAATCTTTGTCAGAATTTTTCTTCAGGTAAAAAAAAGCGATTTTACCATTTTGTAACCGCAGCAGCGATACGGACATAACATTCATGATACCTTCCTGCTCCACAATTTTTACGTCGTCCGGTGTCCATGTTTTGCCGTTGTCAGACGAATACCGTCCAGCCAGGAAAGCAGATGCATGGTCGTCGTTGGAACTGCCGGTATAGTGTGAGTAGATATAAAGGATACGGCCATCTTTAAGCGTAATAAAATCACCTTCGCTGTTCCGGGGATTGTCGGTACCCGTTGTGAGTTTGAGTACTTCGGCAACAGGTGTGGTAATATTTTCTTTTTGCGGAGATTTGCTCTTGCAACCTGTTGCCAGTACAAGTAAAAAATACAATGAAGAAAGCTTTAGGAGATTTCGGCTTGAAAAAATATTCACCGCCATCGTGTTGATGTTTTGTAAATACATACGAATTATTTTTACCCGATTTTCGAAAATGACAAGAAACAGAAATATCAATTACCTGTAAATCCAGTCAAGACTTAATTTTGTTATTTGAGTTACAGCAAGGCCTGTTCCTTTTGGCCTGTTGCCGGCACAATGCCCCAGAAGCACATCTTTACCGGTAAAATGAATGGCGATGTAGCAATACCATCCATCCGGGTCTTCTTCTACATTTTTTATCTTGTCCCATGTCCTGCCTTCATCTTTGGAAATAGCGACTGTAAGCGGTGTTCGTTTGCCCTTTATGGCGCTATCTTTGCCGCCATTGTTATTCCACACCAATAGCAGGTCGCCCGTGGCAGGAATTCTTTCTATGGATGCCGGTGAAACAGGCGATTTAATGTTGCTGCGTTCAACAGCAGTCCAGCTTTCGCCTTTATCTTTTGAGTAGGACATACATTGAACGCCGGCATTGGAACGTATCAGCATGAATATGTTTCCATCTTTAAGTTCAACGATACCCGGCTCTTGCGTCAGGAATTTTGCCGGGTTAGGAACTTCCATTCCCGACTTCCATGTTCTGCCATTATCATCGGAATAATAACTCCAGAGACTTCCTTTATTGAGCGATGATCCTGCGGCGAGCTGGTACAAATTAACAGCCATTAGTAACCTTCCGTTTTTCAATTGGATAACCCGGTTGTTATTCAGCACAAAGTATCCTGCTTTATCGGTGATACATGGCTGTGGCGCCGTCCATGATTTTGTTTCGTCTGTTGAAAACCGTACCATGGGAATACAATCCGTCACGGAATTTTTCTTCAGGTAAAACAACGCGATTTCACCCGTTTGCAACCGGAGCAGTGACACGGACATCACGTTCATGGTACCTTCTCTATCAACGATTTTCACGTCATCGGCGGTCCATGTTTTTCCGCCATCACCAGAGTATCTCCCGGCCAGGTATGCAGGATCATGGTCACCACCTGAATTGCCGGAATAATGAGAATAAACAAAAAGTATACGACCGTCATTTAAGGATATAAAATCTCCTTCGCTGTTGCGGGGATTATTTGGGCCGGGCTCCAGTCTCAGTGCGATCTCTTTGCCGTCTCCCGGCAGGGCCTTGCTGATCTTGTGCGTACAAGCCATGAAGAAACTAATCAATAATCCTGCACTTAAAAAAGAAATAAATAACGAGGCTTTAATTGTTTTATGCAGAACAGTCGGTATTAATTGGCAATGCATCATTCTCTTATTGTTGCTTTAATGAAGAATATTAGTAGCCAGCGTTTTGCTTCACACTTGGCTCTATGCTTAAGGTAGAGAGTACGATCGGGAACAACTCCAGGTATGGTTTGTCTGCCCTTGTTTTTAAAGAAGGTACCAATTCAAAGGCTTTCCCAAATCGCAAAAGATCCCACCAGTATTTGCCTTCAAAAGCCGTTTCTAAAAGTTTCTCCTTAAGAATTGCCTGGTCATTCGTTTCTTTGGTACCGTTAACAAATTGATGGGCCGCAAAATTAGCACCATAAGCCCGCTGCCGTACCATATTTATTTCTGTGGCCGGATTTTGTGCAAGCGCATTTTTTGCTTCCGCGATCATTAACAAAACATCCCCATACCGGTACATTACCCTGTCGTCGTACCAATATCGTAAGCCACCGATTAAAGTTCCATGGTATTTGTAAATAATGGATGAATAGAATGTTTTAACCCCATTTGGATATGAGTATATTACCCTGAACGATGCGTCCCTTCTTGCGTCATCGGTAGTAAATTGCGCCTGGATATGCGGTTCCACTTCCAGTACTGAATTTCCATTACCTCCCTTAAGAAGTTCTTTCGTAGCATCATCAATAGTGGCAGGAATATAAGCCGGGTACAACCACATGTGCTGATAAGGTTGCAGCTCGCCGGATTCAAACTCGGCGTGCCTTATTGCGAAAATAACTTCTTTGTTGCCTTTGTTAGCGAAATCAAAAATGCCGGCATAATTGGTGAGAAGGGTAACATCCGTTTTTGTAATTTCAGTGAGCGCAGTGAGTGCCGTGGTTACATCAGCGTTTCCGCCTCCTTCTCTCTTTCCTGTCCATAGATAAACATCTCCTTTTAACACATTGGCTGCGGGTTTGGAAAAGATATACCTGCCGGTTGAATAATTATTATTGGGATAAAGGGCGAGTGCCTCTTCGAGGTCTTTCTTTATAAACGCCAACACTGCTGCTTTAGGTGTTCTCGGTCTTTGCACCTTTATCGGATCAAAGCCAAGCATGGGTTCATCTATTAAAACTACGTCCCCCCATGTTTTCACCATAACAAAATAACAGTATGCCCGCATGGTATGTGCCTGCGCAAGAACATTATTTTTATTCTGTTCTGAAATAAACGGTATTTCGGGTACAAACTTCAATAACAGGTTAGCATCGTGTACTACTGCATATAAACCCTGCCAGGTAGGAAGTGCGGAACCGGAGTTTAATGTATTGTAATACATTTCTAACTCGTACTGGTTGTTACCAGCCACACCATTCCCTGTAGTCTGGCTTCTCAATTCACCCCAATAATATAGGTTCTGACCCTGGTCACGGAATCGTCCATACATCCCGTACAAACCGCCCGTTGCATCATTCTCGGTTTTCCAGTACGATGCATTTGAGATGTCGCTGATCGGTGCCAGGTCCAGGTCTTTTTTACAGGAAACCAGTAGAAAGAAAAAGCCTGTTAACGATATAGTTAGTTTTTTCATGATTCTGTAGTTTGATTTTATTTACAATTACAACCAGGCTGATTTTAGAATGTAACATTCACTCCTAAGATAAAGCTGCGTGGAATGGGAAACCTGCCTGTGGTCCGACCACCCTCTTCCGGATTCGGGCCCCTGTAATTTGTGAAATAATGTACATTATTGCCTGTTGCATTGATGGCAACATTTGAAATTTTTACTTTCTGGAGAAGGGTCTTGGGTAGTCTGTAAGATAATGTAACCTCTCTCAGTGCAAGAAAGTCGCCCTTTTCATATAAGTAAGATGAGAAGTTACCACCCCTGTAAAGATTATTACTTGCCTGTTGATCGGCCCAGTAAAATCTCGGTATATCCGTTACATCTCCCTGCTTCTGCCATGACCGGAGCAGGTCTTTTGACAGGCCATTATCACCCTGGAACTGGCCTAACAGGGTTCCATAAACATAATTATAAATGGTATGGCCCGCCGTATAATCCATGCGTACTATAAGTGACAAATTTTTATAGGAAAATGAATTAGACAATCCACCGCTTGCTTTAGGATATTGATTGCCTACATACACCATGTCCCTGCTATCGATGATGTTGTTGCCATCCGCGTCAAGAAAATCAACATCTCCGCCATATTTTTTTTGGTTCACCTGCGGAACGTTTATATCAAGCGGAGCTTTGGCCGCTTCAGCGTCGGTGGCAAATACCCTCAGTTGTTTGTATGCATAATAATCACCTACTCTTCCGCCTTCCTGTAAGCCGGCCTTCCAAACGTAACTTTTGGTTGAAGCATCCCAAACATTATATCCGCCAACCCTGTTATTCAAAACGCCGTTTGCAGGCAGCTCCAGGATTTTGTTTTTAACCATGGAGGCATTAATGGCTATCTCCCATTGAAAGGCAGAAGACCGGGGCAGAACTCTTGCTTTTAATTCTATTTCCACACCCCTGTTTTCAAGACTACCGGCATTGGTAAGTATGCTGGAAAAACCGGTAGAATTTGGCAGGGCAAGACTTGTTAACAGGTTGTCTGTAACACGGCGGTAGGTATCAAACAAAATGGAAATTCGTTCATCAAAAAGACCCAGGTCTAATCCAAAATTCAGCGTTTTCGATTTTTCCCACTGCAGTTCAGAGTTTGCCAGGGATGTGTTCTGTACCATGGCAACCCCGTAATATCGTTGTCCCACACTATAACTTCCCTGGGCGGTGTAGAAACCGAGCCCGCTGATATTTCCATTAACCCCGTAACTGGCTCTTACCTTTAATCGTAATAATTTATCAGGAAGCATCTTCCAGAATTTCTCTTCATAAACATTCCATCCGGCGGATACACCGGGAAAGAAACCCCATTTATTTCCGGAACCAAGGTTAGAAGCTCCGTCATACCGGGCATTCACCGATAAAAGATATTTTTCGTTATAATTATAATTGATCCTTCCAAAATAGCCGAGTATTAACTGGTGCGCTTCGGTACCGCTAACAGTTACCGGTGTGGCGGATGCATTGAGTGTTGGGATCAGGTTGGTGGCAGCGCCCCTTCCGGCAGCATTGAGACTGGTATTCGCTGTCGAGAAATAGGAGCCGCCGGCTTGCGCATCCAGGTGATGCTCACCCAGTTCTTTTGTATAGGAAAACACCGCATCGGCTTGTTTCTGCAGAACTTTTGAAAAAGAACCCGTAGCATTACGGTTAGTGTTATACGCACGAGGCCCGTCATAAAACGCTCTTTCAAAATACCGGTCATTATAGGTTGTTTGATACAACGAAACCTGGGGATCAAACTTGAGGCCGGGTAAAATTTCCCAGTGCGTTCCAACGGCTAACGATAATTTGTCGGAACTGTTTTTCGTGTCAACATAGCTAACCACGTATTCCGGGTTTCCAAGAGACGAGTTTACCCCTGAAGCGAGTGTGCCATCTTCATATTTATATTTTGCAGTCGGTGGAATTCCTTGTGTTCTTCCAAACAAGTTTACCCCGGTGGGCGGAATATTATTGTCTGAATTGGAATACATTAACCGCCCGAAAACGCTTACGTTTTTCCGTACTTTAAGATCGCCGTTGATGCTGGCATTAAGGCGTCTATACTTGGACGTTATTACGATTCCATCCTGGTCGAAATACCCCACTCCAACCCGGAAAGTAGCGCCTTCATTTCCGCCCGATGCTGACAGGGAATGGTTATGCCCAATGCCCGTACGGAATAGTTTGGATTGGAAATCGGTGTTGGAAAAAATAATGGTCTTGGTTGGATCAATCGGATCGGGCATGCTTTCCCAACCGTCCTTCAATTTATATTCATTTAACGGCGTAAGATACTGCGTTGAAAAAGAGGTAAGATTGGTTAGGTCATTACCGGTACCTGCAGAGTTAGCCTGCGCAAGTAATGAAAGTTGTTCGGGCTTTCGTTCCGCAGAAGCTTTGATACCCATGCGTTGAAAATAAATATAATCTCTTGCGCTAAGAAGTCCCAGGTCATCTACGTTCCTGGAAGTGGTGAGGTCATATTTATAATTAACCTGCGTTTTCTGGTTTGACTTTCCTGATTTTGTAACAACGATCACAACACCGTTAGAGCCACGTGCACCATATATAGATGTTGCTGCTGCATCTTTCAGAACCTGTACCGATTCAATATCAGACTGATCAAGATCGTCCATATTTGTTCTGATAACACCGTCGATTATAAATAACGGAGACGCGCCATTCGGGTTATTAATGGATGTGCCTCCACGGATGATAACCCTGGGCGCCGCACCCGGCATACCTGTGGTGGTGGTAACGCGTAAACCTGATATTGTTCCCTGTAGGGCAGAGGCAACATTTGCAAAAGGTACATTATCTAAAACTTTGGTATCGAGTTTGGAAACCGATGTTGTGAGCCTGCCGCGCGTTTGTTCGCCGTAGCCTACCACTACCACTTCATCAAGTCCGGTTACGCTATTAGCAAAACTGATATTATAAACTTTTGCCGAACCGATCGTTACTTCCTGTGATTGCATTCCCGTGAAAGAGAACACCAACGTTTTTGCATTCGCAGGAAGGGAGAGCGTATAACTGCCGTCGCTTCCGGAAACAGTACCTACGGAGGTTCCTTTTACTCCTACAGAAACACCGGGTAATGGCGATTTCTCCGGTCCCATTACAGTGCCTTTAACGGTAACCTGGGCGAAAGAGATGATGATACCAAACAAAAAGAAAATTAGGATAAGAAAACTTTTTCTCCATCTAGCTGAAGCAAAAAAGTTTGGGCCTCTTAACGATTGTAGCCTTGTCATGGGAATAAATTTAAGCGTTAGTGATACTGTTCCGATTAATTGTGATCAATATTGGCGAGCAGCTTTTATATAAGGTACAGCATCTAAAGTATGGATCGGGAATTATTTAGTCAGACAGTGGTTCTTATTATTCAGCCAGGAAACTATACGCACAGATTTCAGTATAAGTCTGACTTATTAAAGTTAAAGAAACTTATTTCAAAATAAAAAAAATATTTTTAAGATTTTTGGATTTAATAATTGCTGGAAATATTCTATTTGTCAAATAAAAAATTATAATTTGTTGACGTTTGCAATAGCCTTTTATTAAAGCTTTGAACCCTATCCTTCAAAATTGTTGATGAGTTTTTTTTATTATTCCTACTTTATAAGCCCACATATGATATCCTCCGGCTTGCCTCTAGGTCTCTTCCTATTAATAATTAAGTCATATGTAAGACTTATAAAAAATTTAGGTATTTTTGTTTACAAAGAATATCTTCAGGATTGGAGGCTGTAGAGAAAGAATCGGCTTGATGCAGGTTTTAGCATAAGGTGTAAATTTTTCAAATTATTTGTTGAATTAAATGAAGAATATAGATGAATCGAACCTGATAGAAAGATTGAACTCCGTTGGAACCCTCACCACAGTAGACAGGGTGGAAATAAATCTCAGGAACTTTTTTTCGAATGAAAATCTTCAGCCGGGTGA
Organism: Chitinophagaceae bacterium; assembly: GCA_039921525.1. Taxonomy (GTDB): domain Bacteria; phylum Bacteroidota; class Bacteroidia; order Chitinophagales; family Chitinophagaceae; genus JADCRZ01. The sequence goes on from JBDSBP010000120.1 coordinate 10,878, forward strand.
TGGTATTCCAAAAGAAATAGAATTGGCCAGGGCGATGGGCGTGAGCAGAACTACCATACGCGAAGCGTTGATCCGTTTAAAATTACTTGGACTCATCGATTCAAGAAAAAACAGGGGTATAATAATCACCCGCCCAGATGTGTTGAGTAATATTAAAAGAGCTTTGGATCCACAGTTAATGGATGGTAATACCATGAAGGAAATTTTTGAGTTAAGGCTCGTATTGGAAATGGGTATTGCAGATATATTATTTATAAAAAAGACGGAAGAAAAAATTCGATACCTGGAAATGATTGTGGAACGGGAGGAGAAAACAAAGAACAAAGTAGAACGATTGAAAATTGATGTTGAGTTTCATGCCATGTTATACGAGATGTCTGAAAATAAAACGATTCTTCAATTTCAAAAAATGCTTCTGCCTGTATTTGACTACGTTAACAATGGTCTTCATGTAAGAAGCCAGGTAAAAAATGAGAATTACGCATCGCACAGGGTGTTATTGAATATTTTAAGAAACGGTACACCGGAAGAATTTAGAATAAAAATGAGAAGTCATTTGATGAAGTATTTTGAGAAGGTATAAGAAAATAAAAAGATGATAATTTTCGTCTATCCATAACGGCAAGTTATTAAACAATTAAAAAACTACAATTTCTTCAAGGATTTTGAAAGGTATCTGGAAATACAGTCAATTGCTTCCTTTCATAGAGGATCGTTACAAGACCACTCTTGGGGAAGGCAATACTCCTTTACTGAGATCTAAGCAACTGGGAGCAATGTTGGGCCTGGAAAATCTATATTTCAAG
>JBDSBP010000121.1:0-27132 GCA_039921525.1 Chitinophagaceae bacterium
CCACCCCCGTTTGATTCCGTGCTGCGCAACGGAATCAAACATCCCCTCCTAAAAGAAAAAGGAGGGGATGGTACCAGGATCACTCCAACCGGTTTGCTAAACGACATTGATTAACAATTGACAATTGAGCATTGAATATTTTTTTCTTAAATTCAATGACATGAAACCGTAAATGATCAATCAACGCAAGCCTACAACAACTTCTTCTCCACCAAATATTCCGCTATCTGCACGGCATTCGTAGCGGCGCCCTTGCGAAGATTATCGCTAACAATCCACATGTTTAATGTGTTGGGCTGCGTTTCATCCCTTCTTATTCTTCCAACAAATACCTCATCCTTTTCATGCGCATTCATCGGCATAGGATAATGTTGTTTGGACGGATCATCCTGAACTACTACGCCGGGAGACCTGCTTAAAATATCTTTCACTTCCTCCAGGTCGAAGTCCTTGGAGAATTCCACATTCACACTTTCACTATGTCCTCCCATAACGGGTATGCGTACTGTAGTAGCCGTAATACGGATAGAATCATCCCGCATGATCTTCCTGGTTTCATGTACCATCTTCATCTCTTCCTTAGTGTAACCGTTTTCCAAAAACACATCAATTTGCGGAATAGCATTAAGGTCAATCGGATATTTATATGCCATATCACCCTGGATGCTTTTACGTTCATTCATCATTTGAGTTACTGCCTTAACACCCGTACCCGTTACGCTCTGGTAGGTTGATACTACAATTCGTTCGATGTTATATTTATGATGCAATGGGTTCAATGCTACCACCATTTGAATGGTTGAACAGTTGGGGTTTGCAATGATCTTATCATCTGCCGTTAAGGCATCTGCATTAATTTCCGGCACCACTAACTTTTTTGTCTGGTCCATTCTCCAGGCACTGGAATTATCAATCACCGTTATACCCGCTTCGGCAAATTTAGGCGCCCATTCCAGGGAGGTACTTCCACCTGCTGAAAACAATGCAACATCCGGTTTAGCCGCAATGGCATCCAGCATACCAACTACTTTATATTTCTTGCCCTTGTACTCCACTTCCTTACCCACTGATTTTTCAGAAGCTACTGGTATTAGTTCTGTTAATGGAAAATTTCTTTCGGCTAAAACCTGCAACATTTTAGAGCCTACCAAACCTGTGGCTCCTACCACTGCTACTTTCATTATTGTTTTATTTTATATTGATGATGAATTCATATAAACAAAAAAGCCCTCCCTTGAGGGAAGGCTATCAGTTATGTTAAAATACAAAACAATCAGGCGGCTTCCCATCGAATGAAAGGTTTCTTAATTTGCTTTGTATACGTTTTAATAATTTGCACGGTGGCAAAAGTAAACATGAAAATGGTTTCGCCCAAAAATATTTTGAGAGAACGGCGATCAGCTATCAGCTTTTAAGAATAAATCTTAGTTGTATTTCTAATTTTTTTAATGTTCTGTCAGTGGAGCTAATAGCTAATAGCTGACAGCCGATAGTCAATCTTTACCGTTAAAAAACGCTAACATCCTGCCTTATTCACCCGCCACTATATTTGGCCATCAGGCTAATTTGGAAGAATGAAAATAATTATGATAGTTCTCTTTCTTTTCACATCGATTTTTTCACTGGCGCAGGCTACACGTAATGATGTTGTGATGGATGAAATTATGGCTGATCCTAACCCACCGGCGATGCTCCCGAACGGGTTGCCGGAGGCGGAATTTATAGAGCTAAAAAATGTTTCACAAAAGACTCTTAACCTAATTGGATGGAAGATCAGCGATGCCACAACAACAGCTACCATCAACAGTAATTTTATGCTGCAGCCAGATAGTTTTATTATCATTGGAAGCGTAAATGCAGCAGCTATATTATCACTGTATGGACGTACTGTGGGAGTGAGTAATTTTCCCTCTTTAGATAATGACGGTGAATTAATATACCTGACTTCGAAAGAAGGCAGACTGATCCATGCAGTTGAATATAATAGTAGCTGGTATAGAAATGCAGTAAAAAGGAACGGTGGATGGACGCTGGAAATGATCGACACCAAAAATACCTGTAGCGGGTCTTCTAATTGGACTGCCAGCAGCTATGTAACCGGAGGCACACCCGGAAAGAAGAACTCTGTTGACGCATTAAACCAGGACCATATGCCACCTGCCCTTTTACGTTCATACGCCACCGATAGCCTGAATGCTATTATGGTATTTGATGAACCACTGGATAGTTTATCTGCGGTGATTACAACCAACTATTTTATAAGCGATGATATTGGAGCACCCCTCTCAGCCATTGCCGTATCGCCTCTTTTTAACAAAGTAATGCTGCGATTGAATCGCCCATTACAAAGAAGTAAAGTATATTCAGTTATTGCAAAGAAAGTAATCGATTGTGTAGGTAATGAAATAGGCATAATAAATAGCGCCAGGGTTGGAATAGCTTCTGCTGTAGATAGTTTTGACATAGTAGTTAATGAGATCCTGTTTAATCCAAAACCCGATGGTGTTGACTATGTAGAAATATATAACCGCAGCGAACGAATTATTGATCTTAAAGATCTGTATATCGCCAATCGATCCACAAGCGGCGCGCTGGGTTCTTTGAAACCATTGAGCCTTTCTTCCCATCTGCTTTTTCCAGGGGAGTGCCTTGCTATCACTGAAAATGCAAATATTGTAAAACGACAATACTACGCTAAAAACCAGGAAGCCTTCCTGGAGTTAAGTTCATTACCTTCTTACCCCGACGATGGCGGAGCCGTTGTATTATTAAACGCAACCGGCAAACTGATAGACGAAGTTTCCTATTCAGAAAGATGGCATTTTAAACTCATTGATAATAACGAAGGCGTTGCATTGGAAAAGATTGATTATGACAAGCCCTCACAAGATTACGGAAACTGGCATTCTGCTTCAACCAGCACGGGTTATGGAACCCCCACTTATCAAAACTCTCAATTTAAAGCCGGTACAGTGATGGATGGAGCTGTAACAGTGACCCCCGCAGTATTTTCTCCTGATAATGATGGCTTTGATGATTTTTCAACGATCATGTACCAGTTTCCGGAACCTGGTTATGTTTGTAATATTACATTCTTTAACGTTAATGGGCTGCCCGTTCGATACCTAACCAGAAATGCCATTTGCGGACTTACCGGGTATTTTCGATGGGATGGGCTTGATGAAAAAAATAACAAACTGCCTATTGGTATTTACGTGATGATCTCTGAAGTATTTAATCTCAAAGGGAAAACAAGGAGGTTTAAAACTCCGGTTGTTTTAGCCAGGAGACTAAAATAGATCGGGTTTATTTTCATTTTTATTTACACTTCAACCAATAAATTGTACAACCCATACAGGCCAGGTTTGAAAATGGAGTTGACGCAAACGACTTTTGTATCGCAGGCTGTAAACAGCCAGCTATCAAGATCGGAAGATGCAAAGAAAGCACTGCATTTTTTACTTGTTCCTAATTTGTAATTTTAAAGAAAACAATTCATTTATGAAACACATTATCATCCTGCTACTGGTGGGCCTGTTTGCGCAAACCAATCTAATGGCTCAAAAACCAGTTACTAAATTTATCCAGATTACAACGATCGAATCAGTAGTAAATGCCGGGTTGGGCAGGTCCAAAATGATCATTTCCAAAGATGACGGTTCTACAGAAGAAAAAGACATGAATAACCTTTTCAGTATAGCAGGTATCAATTTCAAGAATGTCAAAGAGAATGAAGTTTCTATTCTTCAAACCTTGAAATCGTATACTGATAATGGTTGGAGGATATTTTCCAATACACCCCTTACATTGAGTCCTGGAACTAATGGCAGTGGTATTTTTATGACAAGGTATTTGCTGGTTAAGGAAGAAGAAAGCAAGTAAACATTCCGCTATCAATCGTCAGCTACCAGCACCATAATAAATAGGGAAGGTCAGAACGATCTTCCCTACTCGTAATTTGAACTTCGTAATTGAATCTTACCAGATCTTTATCCTTTCATTTTCCGGCTTCCACATCTTATCTCCCTGTACCACGTTGAAAGCAGTATAAAATGGTGTGAAATTCATCAAAGGCCCTAACACCCGGTATTTTGAAGTGGAATGCGGGTCGGTATTTACCTGCTGGCGCAATGATTCATCCTTGGTCTTTTCTTTCCATTCCTGTGCGAATGAAAGGAAGAAACGCTGGTCGGGTGTAAACCCGTCTATTTTTACAGTGTCTTTGCCCTGTTTGGTCATTTTAAAAGCATCATAGGCGATTGCGATACCGCCAATATCCGCCATGTTTTCACCCAGGGTGAGCCGGCCATTGATCTTCATTGAATCTAGTACAATAAATGTACTGTACAGGTTTGCCACCAACGTTCCTTTGGCTTGGAATTTTTCATTATCCTGCGGGCTCCACCAGTTTTTAAGGTTACCGTCTTTATCATATTGGGCACCCTGGTCATCAAAGCCATGAGTCATTTCATGCCCAATAACCATTCCGATACCTCCATAATTTATGGCATCATCAGCACCCAGGTCAAAGAACGGAAGTTGCAATATGCCAGCCGGAAATACAATTTCATTAAATGTAGGATTGTAATAAGCATTAATAGTTGGCGGAGTCATACCCCATTCCGTTTTATCTACGGGTTTTCCTACTTTTCCCACCTGGAAATTGTATTCATTTTTTCCTGCAGACAATAAGTTTTCGTAATACCTGCTTTTATCGATGGACACTTTACTGTAATCTCTCCATTTATCAGGAAACCCGATCTTTTTAATGAAAACATGTAATTTTTCTTTTGCTTTAGTTTTTGTGCTATCCGTCATCCAGTCCAGGTTATTGATTCTTGTCTCAAAAGCCTGTTGTAAATTATTTACCAGTTCCAGCATGCGATTTTTTGCATCTTCCGTAAAATATTTTTTTACATAGAGTTGACCTAATGCTTCTCCAAGGTTGGCATCGGTGGAACGGTAGATCCTTTCCCATCTTTCTTTGATTTGTTGTTGACCTCTCAAGGCTTTTCCGTAATAATCAAAACTTGCGTTTACGAAATCGCTACTCAGGGCATTGGCAGAGTTGTTGATCAGATGTGCACGCAGGTAGGTTTTCCACGTTTCAAGCGTTGTCTTTTTCATCTGATCGTTAACTGCTGCATAATAGGCAGGCTGGCCAACGTTTACCGAATCTGTTTCTATAGAAAGGTAGTGCAATAGCTGCTTCCAGCCAATCAGCGGCATCTTCGCATCCAGGTCAGCAACGGCCATTTTATTATAATTACTTTGAGGATCACGTAGTTCAACGTTGGTGCGATGACTGGCTGCGAACTTTTTTTCCAATTCATATACATTCATGACATTCTTTGCAGCAGTAGCAGGATCATCACCGGTCAGCTGGAACAATTTTGATAGATAGGCCTGGTATGCATTAACCACATTTTTCGTAGCGGCATCTGTTTTAAAATAATAATCCCTGTCAGGTAATCCCAATCCTCCCTGGCCAAACACGGCAATATTCATCGAACTGTTTTTTTCATCAGCTCCAATATACTGAGCTATCAGCAATGGCCGGCCTATAGTAGTTTGCTCTGCTACAAACTGTAAAACAGCTTTTACATCTTTTATGGAATCTATCTTTTGTAAAAATGGTTTTATAGGATCATAACCGAGCTTTTCAATAGTTGCAGAATCAAGCCCAGACGTATAGAAATCACCCACTTTCTGTTCTATACTGCCTTCCGGATTTTTTAATTTAGATACTGTATCCAAAATCTCTTTTAAATGAGCCTTGGTTCGGTTATATATATCCAGAAACGCTCCGACACCTGATTCTGTAGGCGGGATGACAGCTGTTTTAAGCCATCCTCCATTTGCATACAAATAAAAATCATTTCCGGGTTTTACGGCTGGGTCCATATCTTTCAGAGAAAGAAACTCTTTAGTTGGCACAGACGATGCCGGGCTTGAGCATGATAATATATAAATAGAAAGCAATGTGAAAACAGTGAATGAATAGCATATCCTTATCATATGATCATTTTTGGATGAATCCTGAAAATAAAAAATATTGGGAAATGGAATCTATTTAATTGATAGTCGGTATTCTTCAAAACCGTTATACCAAAGCAATGTCGAAATTCACCAATTGTACAAATTCACTGATTCTGTCATCTATATCCTGTTTGCTTATTTCCGTTAAACGTAAGGTTCCAAACTTTTCCACGCAAAAACTTGCCATAGCAGAACCTACGATGATGGCAGTTTTCATATTTTCAAATGATATGTCCTTTGTGCGGGCCATGTGCCCAATAAAGCCGCCTGCGAAAGTATCACCTGCGCCTGTTGGATCAAATACTTCCTCCAGTGGTAGGGCCGGAGCAAAAAACACCTGGTTCTCGTAAAACAATAAAGCTCCGTGTTCCCCTTTTTTGATAATAAGGTATTTAGGACCCATCTTCATAATTGCCTTTGCTGCTTTTACTAAAGAGTACTCGGCGCTTAGTTGCCTTGCCTCGCTGTCGTTCACCATTAAAACATCTACGTGTTTTAATACATTTTCAAGGTCGCTCATCGCTGTTTCCATCCAGAAGTTCATGGTATCCAGCACAATTAATTTAGGACGTTGTTTCATTTGTTCAATCACACTCATTTGCACAGCAGGCAACAGATTTCCCAGCATAAGAAATTCAGCACCCTGGTAACTCTCCGGCACTACCGGTTGAAAATTTCCCAATACATTCAGTTGTGTTTCCAATGTATCCCGGCTGTTCATATCCATGTGGTACTTGCCACTCCAGAAGAACGACTTCTCGTCTTTCTTTATCTGGACTCCTTCCAGCTCAACGCCCCTGGCAGTAAGGGCGTTTAGTTCTTCTTGTGGAAAGTCGCCCCCGACAACAGATATCTGTTTAATAGGTCGTGTAAAATTTGACGCACTCCAGGCAATATAAGTGGCCGCGCCACCTACAATCCTGTCACTTTTACCAAACGGAGTTTCAATCGAATCAAAAGCCATTGAGCCAACAACTATCAAAGACATAATGTTTGTAATTTACCCTTGCCGGGGATGATTAAAAATATGAATTGCCTCCCTTTTGAGGCAAACGGAGCAAACCTACTGGATTTTTTTCGGTTCTTTTTAAAAACCTGTGTCTTCTTGGTTATTTCTTCTGCAAGTTTTAAACCGTCTGTCTTTCTTTCTCATACCTCATACCTCACAGCTAATACCTCAGCTCATACCTCATACATTCTTATATTTGTCATCCCACCATGGCCAAAATAAAAAGCAAAAAAAACGGCACTAAAAAGGAAACCATCATTGAAGCTGCGTCAAAGCTTTTTCATAAAAAAGGGTTTAGCGCGTCTTCCATGCGCGACCTTGCCGAGCATGTGGGTGTGGAAGCGGCAAGTCTTTACAATCATATTCAGTCTAAGTCGGAAATATTACAGGAGATATGTTTCAACGTAGCCAATGTTTTTACATCCAATATAGAAAAGGTTGATAGTAGCGGGACCAAGGCCATTGAAAAAGTGGAAGCACTATTGCGCTTTCATATTAAGCAGATGGTTAATTTCTATGAAAATGTTTATGTAAGTGACCATGAATGGAAACACCTGACTGAGCCATATCTTTCCAATTACCAGAACCAGCGGCGTATCTATCGCAAACGCTTCGCTTCAATTATAGAAGAAGGCATTCAAAAAAATGAAATAAAAAACCTGGGTGCGCCCACGGCTGTTCTAATCATGCTCCATGCCATAAGCGGCATTGAATCATGGCACCGCAGTAAAAAAAATCTCAGCGCTGCACTGCTGGAGGAAAATATGATAATGATTCTCACGGAAGGGTTGAAGAATTAATTACGAATTACAAATTACGAATTACGAATGGCTGTCCGTAAAATAACCTGGTAGCATTTACCTTGCCCATTGCAATTTTGGGATAGTGATCAGCGTTAGTATTCGAGAAAAGCGGTATCTTATTTTCAAATAAGGCTGATTCCCGGGTTAAACTTTCGAAGTTTTATAGTCTTATTAATTCAGCTTCAGAAACTTCGGTAGTACGCTTTATAAACTCTGAAGTTGGCATCAAAATATCGAAAGTCGCTTTCAGATTAATAGTTGTACTTCCATATATTATTTCTATATTTAAGATATCTGATACCCTGTTCCTTACTATCCTACATACCAACAAATTATCAGCATGCGAAAGATTTCATTGTGGGCCAGACAAAATCCTGAAAGAGCCCGTTTTAGCATAGTCATTATCCATATTTTAATTACCGTATCAGGTATTTTGGCTGGGAAAAATTTACAAGAGCTTGGCATCCAGGCAAGCGGCTTCCTGTTTTGCACAACATTGCTACTTTTTATTAGTGGTGTTTTATATTATCCTGGCAAAAAGCAAAAAAATAAATATCCTGTAACGTTTAATTTTTATAGAAGGCAAAAGACCTGTGACTGGATGTTGGCTTTTTCAACTTTTACGGTAGCTTGTTTTATTAGTAATGTCCCGGGCAATCCTTTTATTTTTTCGGGAATATTAAAAGGAGCCGCTATAACGGCAATTACTCCAGCCCCTGTTGTAACTGTTGATAAGGGTAAAATACCTTCCTTAAACTTAAAACCAACCCGGGCCGAAAGAAAAGCGCTTATAAAAGAATTAAAAAAACTTCTACGGGAATCTTTTCAAAAACAAAAAGGGAAAGATAAAAATCATGCATCTAGAATCGCGTTGGTTATTTTGACCATCGTTGGCGGAGTATTACTTACAGGGCTGCTGGCGGGGCTTGCCTGCAACGTTGCCTGTAACGGATCAGAAACGGCGGCAGTTTTCGTCCTTTTCTTTGGTGCAGCAGGGATAGCGGGATTGATGATTTTAACTATTCGGGCCATTTTTAAATACTATCCTAAAAATACAGATCCTGAAGCAGTTGGTGATGGGTTGAATAAGTTCAGGTAGAGATAAGCAACATAATGAATGCTTCGATAATTAGAACCATTGAAAGAAATTTTCGTTATAACTTTGAACAAAATACGCGGGATGAAGAAAAGAATATTTTATATACTTTTTACGGCTGTTGTGAGTTTTTGCAGCTTTTATTTGGCCAATGCCCAATGTTCAATTTGTACAAGGACGGCGCAACAAATGGGTGAAAAACCAGCCAGGGCATTAAATACCGGCATCCTTTACCTGGCTGCTGCTCCGCTGGCCATCGGCGGATTAATCGGTTACCGCTGGTGGAAAAGTGCACGATAGAGCTTACCTGGTTTAATGTACTTCTTTTTGCTTTTGATACAATTTGATATATTTTAAAAAGGTAAGATGTGCAGTATTTACGGCAATTACTAGTCCGTAATAACCATCTAAAAACCCAAGTCGTACAAAATATCCGACCATAAAGGCCCAAAAGGGGTTGAATAATATCTTGACCCAACCCGTTCTTTTTCCCCTCTTAAACAGTGCCTCAGCGGATATGGTACTAAATTTATTATTTTGATTAACATGTTCTTCCAACGTTTCGTAACTGTAATGAAGGATATCACCCCTTAAATGCCTGGCATTAGGTTTTGCAATAAATTCAGCTTTATCATGCGGGTTAACACCACCCCACTTTACAAAATTTCGGTTGAACAAACGCAATTTTACATCAGGGTACCATGAGCCGTGACGAATATACCTGCCGCAATAGTTGGTGCAACGGTTCATGGTATAACCCATTCTGTCTGCATGTTGCTTCACTGCATTAATGGAGGCGTTGAGCTGTTCATCCAATGCTTCATCTGCATCCAGGCTTAAAACAAGATCATACCTGGCAAGACTTAACGCTTTATTCTTTTGTTCAATATATCCTTCAAAGGAGTTGTTATAAACCGTGGCACCCTTTGAAACGGCGATGGTTACTGTATTATCTGTTGAGTAAGAATCGAGAATAACTATCTCATTGGCAATGCTTTGGACGGAATCTAAACATCTTCCTATATTTTTTTCCTCGTTATAGGTAATAATTACTACTGAAAGCATCTGCATGAACCGTCAAAATTTGAGTTGCAAGCTAATTGTAATTTTGCGGTTAGCCAATAACAGGAATAAAGGACCGCAAGCATACCTGTAACATAATTTAAAAGTTTGATCCTGTTTCCCCGTAACGTAAATTGCGGTCAAATTTGTAATGCCTTTGATATTGTAAAGTTATTCAAACCTTGTGAAGCTCTAAAGTCAGCGAAATCAACACTCATCAAAATACTTGTTGGTATAAGCAAACAGTTTTTAATATATGAATGATTCAAAATTATCAAGTAATCATACAGCTAAACAATACTATCCGTATCTTAATGAATATTACGATAAAATTTACGTTCTTACTATTCAACGGGCTACCGAAAGACAGGAAAAGGTTAAAAATAATTTAGATGGGTTGGATTTCGAATTTTTTTACGGCACCGACAAAATTGACTGGTCGAAAGAAAAATTTATTGAAAAAGGAATTTATAATGAAAAACTAGCCGTTAAAATGCATCGTTATGGGAAGAAGATGTCGTTGGGTGAAGTGGCTGCAGCGCTAAGTCATAAGCAGTTATATGAAGATATTATCAAAAACAACTATCAAAAAGTTTTGATATTTGAAGACGATGTGATTCCGAACTTTTCGAAGCTGCACCTTATTCCTGAAATACTAAAAGAATTGCCTAATGATTGGGAACTTTTATACTGGGGATATTTAACAAAATATGCAAAAAGGAACTTACTGACATTTATTAGAACTTACATATACCATGTTCAACATGCCCTCGGTTTTTTGAAATGGAATCATACCATGATCAGGAATATGCAACCGGTGCAGCAGTCTGGGCATATAAGTTCGTCGGGTTTTCACGACATGATTCATGCTTATGCAATTACAAACTCTGCGGCTGAAAAGCTACTCCGGTGGAATACACCTATTCAATATTGTGCAGATACCGGGATATCCTACGCAATTCTTACTGAACAGATTAAATCTTATATAACCCACCCCGAGATTTTTCACCAGGAGCAACAATTACATCCGCATAGTTATAAATCGTTGATAAAACATTAGTCATTCATGAAGGGAATAATAAATTTTGAAAGTATCTGGAGGCGCTCCCTTAAAGCTTTAGGTTATTACAACCAATGGCTTTTTTACCGGGAAAGGAAGATGCCTACTGAAACTATGTTAAGAATGCGGAAACTTTATAGCCAGTTTGTTCACGAAGGCGCACTATGTTTTGATATAGGCGCCAATATGGGTAGCAGGGTCAGTTGTTTCCTGATGTTAAAATGCCGGGTTGTTGCTGTTGAACCTCAGCATAAATGTTATATGGAATTGAAAAAGGTTTTCAAAGATCAGCCGGTAACCATCATAGAAAAGGGAGTTGGAGAGAAAGAGGAGGTCAAAAATTTTTATATCGCCAGCAATTCGCTGATTTCTTCATTCAGTACGCAATGGATAGAAGGAATGAAGAGCATGCATAAGAAAGATAATTGGGACACTGTTGTTGCAATGGAGATCGTTACACTTGATATGCTGATCAGGGAATACGGCTTGCCCGATTTCATCAAAATTGATACAGAAGGCTTTGAAGAAGAGGTATTAAAAGGGCTTTCCATTCCGGTTAAAAGCCTCTCGTTTGAATACACCCTGCCGGACCCTCAAAAAAAAGCGCTGGCTTGTATTGATCTCACCGAAGGGCTTTATGACAGTAAGGCTCTATATAATATTTGCAGGGATGAAGCATACGAGATGCATTATAAAGAGCCGGTTTCAGGCGCGGAATTAAAAAAAATGATAACATCAGAACAATTCAATATAAAAAATTTTGGTGGGTACGGCGATATATATGTGAAAAAATCGTAGTATAGTAATATAGATCATGATCAATTTTATTCCCATATTTCCTTTAGGTATCGTTGTATATCCTGGTGAGGAATTGAACCTGCATATTTTTGAGCTGCGTTACAAACAACTTATCGAAGAATACGCTGTTGCTAAGAAGCCATTTGGTATTCCGATTATCATCAATAATCGCCTGAGTGAACTAGGTACGCTGGTTGATATTAAAGATATAACCACGAAGTACGAGAATGGCGAAATGGATATTAAAACAAAAGGTAATAAAGTGTTCAGGATACTCGAGGTTATTAAGGAGGTGCCTGATAAATTGTATAATGGCGCCATTGTTAATTACCCGCTTAACCGGGAAGATTCTGGTAAAAAGCAATTGATGCAAAAAGTAATTCAGGGCATCCGTGAGCTTCACCGGTTATTAAACCTGAATAAAGATTTTCATAAACCAGATGATCAGCTTACCAGTTACGACATCGCACATCACGCAGGGCTTTCGCTGGAGCAGGAATACGAGTTACTGGGCCTTCTTCAGGAAGCGCAACGGCAGGAATACCTCAAAAGACACCTGGCAAAGGTATTACCCGTACTCACAGAAATGGAATCTTTAAAAGAAAAAGTAAAACTTAACGGTCATTTTAAAAATCTCTCTTCAACGGGTTTTGAGATATAGGTAGGAGGAATGAGCTTTGAGGTTTGAAGTATGAGCTGTAAGCGTCCATAAACAATAACCAATTAACCATTAACCATTAACCATTAAAATTGCCTCATACCTCCAATCGCACTATCTGCTTCGATTTTGGCAATACTAAACTTAAGTATGCACTATTTGATGGCAGGTTATTGCAAAAAGAAGCAGTGTTGGAAAACGATCATGTTGAAACGATTAATGCCCTGTTAGAAGATTTGAAGCCGGAAAAATCCATCCTCTCATCGGTAATTGATCATAACCCGGCTATTGAGATATTGTTGGAAGAAAAAACATTCTTTCATAAATTATCCCATCTCTCCAAACTCAATTTTACCACGCCTGTAGGAAAACCATCCACAATCGGAGCAGACAGGCTTGCATTGGTAGCTGCGGCGGTAGATCTTTTTCCCGGTAAAAACAACCTGGCTATAGGGCTGGGAACTTGCATCACCTATAATTTCGTAAATAAGTATAATGAATTCATCGGTGGCGGAATTTCACCGGGAATGGATATGCGATTTAAATCGCTGCAAATATTCACTGCTAAACTGCCATTGGTTAAAGAAGATTGGAACTTACCACTTATAGGCTATGACACTGTTACCAATATTTTAAGTGGCGTTATTATTGGAATGGCTAAAGAAATCGATGGTTTCGTTGATGCGTATGCGGAGAGATATGGCAACTTTAACGTGCTTTTAACCGGGGGTAATTCAACCTTTTTTGTACCGCACCTTAAAAAACAGATATTTGCAGACCCTAATTTAATATTTAAAGGCTTGTATGCGATCAGTGAGTATAACATTTCACCAAAAAATTAAGCTGCTAATAGGTTTATTATCATGCATTTATATTGTTTCATCTGCACAGGAAAATTCACCTTATTCCAGGTATGGCTTAGGTGACATCGTACCCAATTCCACCATCGTTAACCGAAGTATGGGAGGTTTAAGCGCTGCCTACGCCGATTATGACAAGCGGTATGATCAGAAAGACAGGTATCAGAGACCTCAAAGTGTAAATTTTCTAAACCCGGCTTCTTACGCTAAATTACGCATCACTTCTTTTGACCTTGGCTTTGAAATAGATAACCGAACACTTCATGCTGTTGACCAGGCCGAAAAATTTAAAGCTGCCAGCGCTATCATTTCCTATGTTCAATTAGGAATTCCCTTGAGCCGTAGCCATGGCTGGGGAATGGTTCTTGGCCTTCGTCCCGTTACGCGTATTAATTATAAAATTCAACAGAATGAAAGGATTGCCGGGGTAGATAGCCTTTCAACCTTATACCAGGGTTCCGGAGGAACATACCAGGTATATACCGGGTTAGGGAAATCATTCAAAAACCTATCGATTGGGTTTAATACAGGATATTTTTTTGGGACCAAGGATTATACCACCCGGAAAATATTTATTCCCGATTCAGCAAACAGGTTGTATTATAAATCAAACTATGAAACAAAAACAACTCTTGGCGGGTTCTTTTTAGATATGGGCGCTCAGTATCGTGCCCAATTGAATAAAACAACTTTTTTACACCTGGGGGTATATGGAAATACCCGCCAAAAATTTAATTTAAAAAGGGACAATCTATCCGAAACTTTCGACTATGATGCAAATGGAGCCGTTAAATCGTATGATACGGTAAGCTATACAAAGGGAACCAAAGGAAAATTAGAATACCCTTCTACGATAGGATTCGGTTTTATGATTGAGAAACAGGACAGATGGCAAATGGGAGTTGATTTCACTACAACAAAATGGGATGATTACAGGTATTTTGGCGAGAAAGATGCGGTAAAAAACAGCTGGTTATTAAAAGTTGGCGGACAGCTAACTCCTAACCTTTTGAAAGCGAAAACTTATTGGAGCCTGGTAACCTACCGCATAGGATTTAACCTGGGCCCTGATTATATTTCTGCTAATGGCAAATTACCTGCTTTTGGAATTTCCGCCGGTGCCGGGTTTCCCATTCGCAGAAACCCGTATACCAACCAGTATACAGCCATCAACCTGGGACTGGAATATGGCAAAAGAGGTAATGACAATAATATCTTAACTGAAAATATCTTCCGTATCGCCCTCGGACTTACATTAAGTGATCTTTGGTTTGTCAAAAAGAAGTACGACTAATTCATGCCTCATAATTCCATTTCTTTCTTAGAAAAAGTGGCCTTGTCGGGTATTTGTTCTCTCCTTTTTTGGTCCTGCGAAAATGATGTAAAAGATATAAAGGCGCTCACAGAAAAAAAGGCTGCCGTTGAAACCATCATAAATGTAGAAAGTTATTATAGCCAGCAGGCAAAGGTGAAGGCTAAGCTTACTGCTCCGCTGATGAAACACTACCAGGTTGATTCCCCGTACTGGGAGTTTCCCAAAACACTACATGTAAATTTTTACGACGATACGTTGGCAATAGAAAACCAGGTAAACGCTCGGTATGGCAGGTATCGAGAACATGAACGCCTGGTTTTTCTTAAAGACAGTGTGGTTATGTATAATCTCAAGGGTGATACCCTGTTCTGCCGTGAATTGTGGTGGGATCAGCAAAAGCAAATCTTTTATACGGACAAAGCCGTTCGCATACATCAGCCAGACAGAATAGTCTTCGGCACCGGCCTGGAAGCCGCCCAAAATTTCAGCTGGTTTAAAACAAAAGATGCACATGGCTTTTTTCGGGTTCCCAAAAATTTTGGAAATGATACGGGCCAGCCGTAGAGGCTATCAGCTGTCAGCTATCGGCTGTCGGCTATTCTAAATGACATACGTTTTAATTACCAATTATTTATTGAGATCATCCTTATCTTTTTTTTTACTGCAATTCTAAAACTTGATTACACAGTCTAACTAATGGTTTCAACTGAAAGTTGACGGCTGATAGCTGATCGCCAAAATTAAACATTTGTTTAAGTCAAACATTTGTTTAATTTTGCCCCCGCAATGGATAAGAAAGAGCATATCATTCAAAAAGCAATCGAATTATTTTCAGAATGGGGATTTGATAATACAACCATTCGGGAAATCTCGCAAAAAGCGAATGTTAACGTTGCGATGATTAACTATTATTTTGGTTCCAAAATAAAATTGTTTGAATCAATCATTGAATACAAGTCTACCTACCTCAAAACAAAACTGGAAGAATTACAGGCAAACGTATCCTTAAATGAGATGGATAAGATAAATGTAATTATAGAGGAATATACTACCAAGATATTATCTAATCCTCGCTTTCACAAGGTGATGCACCAGGAACTGCTATTGAAAACACGCCCTGACTTAATTGCTATCATCAAAAAATTATTTGATAATAATTATAAGATTATTAAAAGGATCCTGGAAGATGGTATAGAAAAGAACATTTTTCGAACAGTAGATCCCTCGCTAACTATTTCTACCATGTTTGGAACGATTAATCATTTCATGCAGAATTCCATCCTGTTTGATCTGGAAGATGCCGGGGTGACGGATTTTCAAAACGATGAAATGCTTCGTAAGCGCTTAGTCAATCATCTTCAGCAACTTATGAAGGCTCATTTATTGAAGGATAACAAAACTAAAGAATAGAGTTATGAAATTCAGAAAATTATGGCTGGGGTGTACCGTTTTAATTACCAGCTTTTTAATTACACAGCAGCTTACGGCACAGGATGGCAGGAAGCTTACCTTACAGGAAGCGGTAGACCTCAGCCTTAAAAACAGTAAACAGTTAAAGAATAGCCACGCAAAAACCGATGAATCTACTGCAGCTGTAAAGGAAGCTATGGAGCGCAGGCTGCCGGATGTGAATGTTACAGGTTCTTATCTGCATTTAAACAGCCCACATATAAATTTGAAAACTGGTAGTGATAGCGCAAGTGGCAACGGTGGCAAACAGCAAAAGGTTAAAGTGTCTCAAGCCGCTTATGGGATAGTGAATCTCTCTTTGCCAATTTATTCAGGATTTAGGATTCAATATGGCATTGAATCGGCTAAATATTTGGAGAAAGCGACACAACTAGACGCTGAAAACGACAGGGAAGGCGTTATTCAGAATACTATAGATGCTTTCAGTAATCTTTATAAGGCTAAAGCGGCGGCTGATTTGGTAAAAGAAAGTCTTAACCAGGCTCAGCAACGAGCTAAGGAATTTGGAAACCTTGAAAAGAATGGTCTCCTCGCGCGTAATGATCTGCTCAAAGCACAGCTACAGGCATCGAATACGGAATTATCCTTATTGGATGCGGAAAATAACTGGAAACTTTCTACCGTAAATATGAATTTAATGCTTGGTCTGCCGGAAGAAACAATACTGGTGCCCGACTCTTCCAGCTTAAAAAAATCTTCAGATATAAAAAGTATTGCTGAATGGGAACAATTGGCCGTTCAAAATCGTAAAGACGCCAGTGCCTTGTCTTTTCGTGAAAAAGCGGCTATTACCAATGTAAAAGCTATTAAAGGAGAGCTCTACCCAAGCCTGGCACTTACAGGCGGTTATATTGCGGCTTATGTTCCCAATCTGATTACGGTAACCAACGCGGTGAATGTAGGTTTGGGAGTTCAATATAATATAGGCTCACTCTGGAAAACCAAATCAAAAATCCAGCAGGCACAGGCAAGGGTACAACAGGTACAGGCGAACGAAGACATGCTGAATGATGCAATTCGCATCCAGATAAACCAGGCCTACCAAAACGTAGTGCTTAGTCGGAAAAAAATTGACGTGTACCAGAAAGCCATAGAACAGGCAACAGAAAACTATAAGATCACCAAGAATAAATATGACAATACATTGGTTACTACCACCGAATTGTTGGAGGCGGAAGTAGCGGAACTACAGGCAAAATTAAATTACGCTTTTGCTAATGCAGACGAAATGGTAGCGTACAACAAACTTTTACAGTCGGCCGGCGTATTAAACAATCAACTAGAAAATAAATAACTCACATTAATTATAAAGCCATTTTTATGGAAACAACAGTGGATCAGGTAAAAACAAATAACATAAAGGCTCCCGCAGTGGAGACGCCTAAAAAAAAGAGCCGTGGTTTTATTATCGTACTCGCGCTACTGGTAATTTTCGGTAGTTGGTTTGGAATAACCAAATATATTCATGCCCAACACCATGAAGAAACAGACGATGCGCAGGTGGAAGCTAATATCAGCCCTGTAATTCCAAGGATCTCAGGATATGTGTTGGCGGTTAATGTAAAAGATAATCAACAGGTAAAAAAAGGGGATACTATTTTGGTGTTGGATAACAGAGACCTTAAAATCAAGCTGGAACAGGCTGAAGCAGCACTTGCCACCGCGCAAAGCAATCTTACCGCTGCCAAAGCAAGTTCCTCTGCCGCTACTGCTAATATAGCCACATCAGAGGCTGGCATTTCAACCATTGTTGCACAGATTGAAGCTGCCCGCATTAATGTATGGAGAGCCACACAGGATTACAACCGGTATGCAAACCTGATAAAGGACCATTCTGTTACTCAGCAACAATATGAACAGGCGCTTGCACAAAAGCAAACAACAGAGGCCCAGCTGCAGGTTCTACAACAACAAAAAAACCAGGCAAGCCGTTCATCCAGTGCTGTATCGTCTCAAACAAATGCTACTTCCCAGCAGATCGGTGTGGCAAGTGCCATTATCAAACAGCGCAAGGCAGATGTAGACGATGCCAAATTAAATCTTTCTTATGCTGTTATAACTGCGCAGAAAGACGGGTTGATTTCAAAAGTAAATATCCAGGAAGGGCAATTTATCACTGCAGGCCAACAGCTGTTCAGCATTGTATTAAACAAAGAAGTATGGGTAGTGGCTAACTTCAAGGAAACGCAGTTTGATAAAATGAAAATCGGACAAAGAGTTGTAGTGCATGTTGATGCTTTTCCAAATCATGATTTTGAAGCTACCTTGTCATCTTATGCCCCAGCCACAGGCGCTCGTTTCGCTTTGTTACCCCCCGATAATGCCAGTGGAAATTTTGTTAAGGTGGTGCAACGCTTACCTGTGAAAATTGAGTTTAAAAATTCCAGTGATTCAATAATTCAACAACTTCGTCCGGGCATGAATGTGAATGTGGACGTGCACCTGGATTGAAGCAATGGCTATCAGCTTTCAGCTATCAGCATTGACTTAATGAAATGTTGTAATAAAAATGTGATGGGACAATCGTTATTTTTTAATCAATATCGTTTAAGGATCTGACCAAAATGTACGGGTGTTTGTAGGGGCGGGGCTTGCACCCGCCCTGACTGAATAAGAAACTGCTAGAAAATTATGGAAAACGTCAACAAAATACTACAGGTGTGAAGTGTAACAGGGTGGGGCAAACCCCGCCCCTACAAACACCGCGACTTTTAAGTAGCCCCTTTCCCTAACTAAATGACTTTGATTCATTAATTTCAAATTGATATCAAGAAAATTGATATTTTTTAAACGCTAAGGTCCAAAAGCTGATAGCTGATAGCTGACTGCTGATAGCCGTTCTTCGGATTTAAAAACGCAACAACATGCAACAACAAATTTCACTGGTTGAATATGGTTCGCGAAGAGTGATCATTACCATTACAGCTATATTCTGCGCACTGTTAGAAATCGTAGATACTACTATTGTTAACGTAGCGCTTAATGATATGAAGGGCAACCTGGGAGCCACGATGACGGAAGTAGGTTGGGTAATTACAGCCTACGCCATTGGTAACGTTATCGTAGTTCCCATGACAAGCTGGTTGTCTCAACAATTTGGAAGACGTAATTATTTTGCAGCGTCTATCATGATTTTTACTGTTTGTTCTTTTTTATGCGGGAACGCCAATGGTATTTGGGAACTTGTACTTTTTCGTTTCTTGCAGGGACTTGGTGGTGGAGCCCTTCTCGTTACCTCACAAACCATTATCACAGAATCATATCCCGTAGAAAAACGAGGTATGGCACAGGCCATTTATGGATTAGGTGTAATTATTGGTCCAACATTAGGACCGCCGCTTGGAGGCTACATAGTTGATAATTTTTCATGGCCTTATATATTTTATATCAATATCCCGATTGGCGTTATCGCTACTTTACTCACCCTGCAATTTGTTCGCAGCCCTAAATACGCTGAAAAGAAATTGAGTTCGGAAATTGACTGGTGGGGCATTATCCTCCTGGCCGTTTCAGTGGGTTCCTTACAATATGTTCTTGAACGCGGGCATGATGATGACTGGTTCAGCAGTTATACTATCATCGTTCTAACAGTTACGGCTATACTGGGTTTCTTCTTTTTCATCTGGCGGGAATTTTCCTATAAAAACCCGATAGTCGACCTACGGGTTCTTAAGAATGGTAATCTTAGAGTAGGAACGATTCTGTCATTCTTACTGGGATTCGGCCTTTACGGTTCTACTTTTATAATACCATTATATACCCAGTCAACATTAGGCTGGACCGCTCAGCAATCGGGTATGTTAATGATACCGGCTGCACTTACTACTGCTTTTATGATGCCGATAATAGGTAAGATTTTACAAAAGGGAGTACCACAGCAGTACCTTGTTGCCGGAGGCATGGCCCTGTTTTTCGTTTATAGCTTTTGGGGATATAAAATATTAACGCCTGATACAGGCGCACCGGATTTTTTCTGGATGCTCATAGTGCGCGGTATCGGGTTAAGCTTACTGTTCATTCCTATTACAACATTATCGTTATCTACGCTAAAGGGCCAGCAAATTGGCCAGGGTGCAGCTTTTACGGGAATGATGCGCCAGTTAGGCGGGTCTTTCGGAGTAGCTTTGATCACCACTTTTTTGGCAACTCAAAATGTGCAACACCGTAGTGACCTGGTTAGCAAATTAGATATCAATAATCCTACTGTACAGCAAAGGGTACAGGGTCTGCAACATAATTTCATGGCCAAGGGTATGACGCCGGACGCGGCTTTAAAAAGTGGTTATCAATCCCTTGATTATATTGTTTCCAAGCAGGCATCTGTTTTATCGTACATGGATGTGTTTTTATACCTCGGTATTTTATTCCTGGTTTGCGTGCCCATTGTATTGATGGTAAAAGGTAATAAAGGAAAGAAAGTAGATATTGCCGAAGCAATGCATTGATCGGCTGTCAGCTTTCCCGTATCAGCTCTGAGGTTTGAAATATAAGGTTCAAATTACACGAATCGTAGATTCAAAAGATCTGGAAAGTTATTTATCAATGATTCCGGAAACAACATTATCTTGCCTTTTAGGTTAATTCTGATAGCTGATAGCTGATAGGTGATAGCTGATAGCTGATGGCTGTATTCCTCAAACCAAATCCCAACGATATGCCCTTCAAAGGAAAAACAGTTTTTATTACCGGTGGCAGCCGTGGTATCGGTAAAGCCATAGCAATCCGACTGGCAAAAGAAGGTGCCAATATTGCGATAGCCGCAAAAACAGTTGAGCCAAATGCTAAATTAGATGGAACCATCTATACCGCTGCAGAAGAAATTTTAAAAGCGGGTGCTGCCAAAGTTCTTCCCATACAACTCGACATCCGGTTTGAGGAAAGCATATCAGCAGCCGTAAATAAAACGATTGAAACTTTTGGCGGAATAGACATACTGGTTAATAATGCAAGCGCAATCAATCTCTCCACAACGGAGGCAACGGAAGCTAAAAGATTCGATCTCATTCATGGCATAAATGTGCGGGGCACTTTTTTAATGTGTAAGGCATGTATTCCCCATTTGAGAAAAGGAAGCAATCCGCATATATTGAATTTATCTCCGCCTTTAAACATGGATGCTCGTTGGTTTGCGCCGCACCTGGCTTATACTATGAGCAAATATGCAATGAGCATGGTGGTATTTGGTTTGTCAGAAGAATTGCGTAACGATAAAATTGCTGCAAATGCACTATGGCCCAGAACAACCATAGCCACAGCAGCAGTACAAAATTTACTAGGAGGCGATTTCCTGATGCAAAGAAGTCGCACCCCGGAAATAGTAGCTGACGCGGCTTTTTACATTTTGAAGGAGCCTTCTGACACCGCTACCGGCAATTTTTATATTGATGAGGATGTTTTGGCCAAACAGGGCATTACCGATCTTTCTAAGTATGCGGTAAATCCGCAAAATAAATTAATGCAGGATCTTTTTATATCGTAATGCTAAAATATTTTAAATTCAGCTTTTCTTATTACTGATATACTAACTTTACAACTATATGCATACTTTATGAATGAAACGATTGCTATTAAGCCGCCTGTGATAACTGCAAAGGATTTTGCTACAGACCAGGAAGTACGTTGGTGCCCGGGTTGCGGAGACTATTCTATTTTGGCCCAGGTACAAAAAATAATGCCCGGATTAGGCATCCCCAGGGAAAATTTTGTTATCATATCCGGGATAGGCTGCAGCAGCCGGTTTCCTTACTACATGGATACTTTCGGCATGCATTCTATTCATGGCCGGGCCACAGCAGTGGCTAGTGGCTTAAAAGCTGTAAGGCCCGACTTAAGTGTATGGATCGTTACCGGCGACGGTGACAGTTTAAGTATTGGAGGTAACCATACGATCCATTTGCTCAGGCGTAATTTTGATGTTAATATCATGCTTTTTAATAACCAGATTTATGGTTTAACGAAAGGACAATATTCACCCACTTCTGAAGAAAACAAGATCACCAAATCAACTCCTTACGGAAGCATAGATCATCCGTTTAATCCATTGGCTCTGGCAATGGGCGCGGATGCTACCTTTATAGCAAGGACTATGGACAGGGATCCCAAGCATTTACAGGATATGCTTAAGCGCTGCAACGCACACAAAGGCACATCTTTCCTCGAGATCTATCAGAATTGCAACATCTTTAATGACCACGCATTCGAAATATTTACAGAAAAAGGTTCGAAGCCGGAAGAATCCTTATTCCTTGAACAGGGAAAACCGCTTGTATTTGGAGCGCAAAGAGATAAGGGAATTAAATTAGACGGGTTTAGGCCAGTAGTGGTACCAGTAGGCGAAGGTATTAGCCCGGACGATCTATGGGTACACGACGAATATGATTTTTATAAGGCTCAGATCCTTGTTAGAATGTTTGACAACCCGGCTAAGGAGCAGCACCTGCCAAGGCCATTTGGGGTTTTTTATCAAACACAAAGAGCGTGTTATGAAGATGTGATGGCTATGCAGATAGAAGAGGTAATTGCCACAAAAGGTAAGGGCGACCTGGATAAATTATTAAGCGGGCGCGAAACCTGGACGATAATATAGTCTAAAGTTCAAGGTTAAAAGTTTAATGTTGATGTACTTAATATTAAGGCTCCCATTGGGAGCTTTTTATTTTAGTTGAAGGATTAAAATTGGGATAAAAAAACTTTTTGAAACCTTTTGGCTCTTTTAAATTCGGGGGGATTACAAGTTTCAGGCTTTGAATATTGTGGCAACTTTAAACCATGAAGGTTGAACTTAAAACTAACAAAAATGCCGACGATAGAAATCGCCGGCCTGTGCTTACCTCTGAAACCACAAAAAGAAAGAGGTTTATGTCGGTTTATCAATGTTTAAAATAACAACTGGTACTAAAACAGGAAATCGTTTGAACCTGTTTGAATAACCTCTATATATAAAGATCAATAAAATAATCTGATGGCTTATTGTCATTCATTTAAAAATATTACTGGTAAATAATATAAATGAATGAAGGGAATTGGAGGTTTCTAATTCTGGAATTGGATTTGAAATAAAAAAGAGACTGGAAATTTTGCAGATGCTACAATACACAACCATTTCAAAGCATAAGCGGCTATAAAAGTAATTACAGTTTCGCTATAAAGCAATAATATTTTAATTTATTTTAACTTAATCTTTAAATTACGTGTTTCTACTATATTTAATTACAAATCAATAACCGTGTCGGTGGAGGTTAATTGCTTCGTGGCTGCTTCAAAAGTTTTTTCTTCTTTATACTTATACCACCATTCGGGGGCCGTTTTTTTCATCATAGTATCTATACTGCGCATGCCGAACAAATTCCAGGCGCCTTTGAGTTTGCCGCCTACCGAGGATTGCATTGCCCGGAGGCTCATGGCGAAACCGCTATCCAGGTATTCCATATGATGCCAGTATCCCGCCGGCATGAATAAGGTATCACCATGTTCTAATATCACTTCATATCCTTTGGCCAAATTCACGGCTGGAAATTTATCCAGGTCAAGCTTGCTATTACGGGCATCAAAGTATTTTTCAAAATTTGCAAAGCTCATCACTTCCCAGGGTTTACGATAAATTTTGTGCTGTTCCTGGTGAGGGAATAGCAATACCCTCTTTCTGCCAAGGAATTGTGTGTGCATGATATGAGAAAGATCGATATCAAAATGCATATGGGTGATCGAACCGGACCCACCGGTAAACAACATGGGATACCGCTTTACAAAACCCTTCATTAAGTGTTCGGGCCAGGTAAAATCATTTACGATCTGGGGAGCATGTTGAAAAATATTGAAAAGAAAAATTCGTAGTTCTACCGGTCCCTTTTTTACCATGTTTAAATATTCACCAAATTTCATGTATCCATCGGCCTTATTCACTGGTGTATAAGCATCGCTTTTAACATTATTATACACCCCTACCTCCGTATTACCCACCACTTCCTGGAAGAAATCCCAGTTCCACTTTTTGTATGCAGGCCACTTTTTTGCCAAACCGGTTAGTATCACCGGTCTCATCGGGGTATAATAGTTATTCTGGAAATCATCCAGATCAATATCTTCGAATTTGTCAATAGGCAAAAGTTGCATCTTAATAAGTTTGTATTACAAAAATAATATTAATTCATTGTTAACCATCTCATGAAATAGCTAAAAAAAAACTACTGTTTGTCAATGGTTTGTAAAAAATCTGACGGTCCTCTTTAGCAATTTTAAATAACTTCGAATATGTTATTGCATGTTCATCCAGAAAATCCCCAGGCAAGAAATATAAAAGTTATTGTTGAGTGTTTAAGAGACGGGGGAATTATTATCTATCCAACAGATACTATTTACGGGTTAGGATGTAGCATTTTCCAACACAAGTCGATAGAAAGAATTTGCCGCCTTAAGAATTTGGATCCTAAGAAAGCCCAGTTTTCGTTTATTTGCAACGATCTGAGCGATCTTAGCTCCTATACCAAAAGTATTTCCACACCGTTGTATCGTATACTAAAAACCCACCTTCCCGGACCTTATACTTTTATATTGCCAGCAAGCAAACAGGTGCCTAAAATATTAAAGAGCAAAAAGGAGACCATTGGTTTACGTATTCCCGATAACAAGATAGCTTGCTCCATCATCAAGGATTTAGAACATCCCATTTTAAGCACCTCTTTACCGGGTGAAATGGTGGAAGAATATACAGATCCTGAAATTATGTATGAGAATTTCAAAAGCCTGGTCGATATTGTGATACATGGCGGATTGGGGGGCATGATACCCTCTACCGTACTGGATTGCACGGTTGAACCCCCGGTTTTGGTGAGGCAGGGACTTGGTGTTTGGGAAGAAGCATAGTGTAATGTCAACCATAAACTGTCGGTTATTTTGGCTATCAGCTATCAGCAGTCAGCTATCAGGAAAACAACGCTAGAGTTAGTTTCCTCCTGATAGCTGATAGCTGAAGGCTGATAGCTGATAGCTGATGGTTGATAGACAAAGCGTCATTTTAGAGTTGACATAATCCTAGTGTAATGTCAACCCTTAATTGACGGAATTTGGCTATCACCTAACGGCCTTCAGCTATCAGGAGGAAACCTGCGATGCTTTGATCTGCTGACGGCTGATAGCTGAAGGCTGACAGCCAAATGATCACTTTATGGTTGCCTTGACACCAGGACGATTTAGATTTTGTAATTAGGATTTGCTTCGTCAGAAATCTGAAATGCAGAACCCGATCGATATAAGATCAGATAAACCACTAAAAATTTAACGGAATGCTTGTCGGAAAACCATCAGATTTTGACAAATATTTTCCTCCTGATTTCATTTTAGAAACTGAACGGGTAATTCTGAGACCTATGCGCAAAGAAGATGCGGAAATCTTTTTTCCCATTGCCCAGTCTGCTGTTTTGTGGAAGTATTTTACGAAAGAATTAAATGATGAAGTACAGTTAGCACAATGGATACTAGAAGCATTAAATGATAGAGCCGCCGGCAGAAGGGTTCCTTTCACGATCCTGGATAAAAAAACCGGAGACGTTTGCGGCAGTACCAGCTTTGGTAGTATTTCTTTTTTTGATAAAAGGATTGAGATCGGGTGGAGTTGGCTGGCAGAAGCTTTTTTGGGATCAGGTGTAAATCGCCATTGCAAATTTGCATTATTGCGATATGCGTTTGAAGAAATGGACTTTGAAAGGGTTGAAATAAAAACAGATAACCTAAATGAACGCGCCAAACAGGCTCTGCGAAAAATTGGCGCATCTGAGGAAGGCGTGCTGAGAAGCCATATGCAAATGCCTCATAACCGGCGAAGGGATTCTATTTATTTTAGTATCCTGCTAAAAGAATGGAAGAAAGTAAAGAATGATTTCTTTGCAGGATACATCTAAACCTGGCAAGGTTTATTAAGCTCGTTGGTGGTAGATCCTTTAGTAACAATTGCAATTTCCAGGTTCTGAAAGGAATTATCTTTCTCAACTGTAAGACCATCAAATAGTTGCGGTACCCGCAACGGCTGTATATTAAAGCTCTTCCGATGATACTTGCAAATGCCATGTGATTCAATGGCATGCCGGTGTTCCTCCGTTCCGTAACCCTTATTGTTGTGCCAGGAATAATGAGGGAATTCACTATGCAACTGTCGCATATAAGCATCCCTGGAAGTTTTTGCAAGAACACTGGCGGCGGCAATTGATGCATAAGCCCCATCTCCCTTTATAAAACAACGATGGGGAATCTCTTTATACGGGGTGAAATAATTGCCGTCAATTATTAAAAACGTTGGAGTTACAGATAGTAATTGAATAGCAAGGTGCATGGCTTTTAACGAGGCCCTCAGAATATTGATGGTATCAATTTCATCCACATCTACCATCGCAACAGCGTAAGCAATAGCTTCTTTTTCAATAACAGGTTTTAATTCATCCCGCTCACATTCTTTGAGTTGTTTGGAATCATTGAGCAAAGGGTTACGAAATTTCCTGGGCAGAATTACCGCGGCTGCAAATACAGGCCCCGCGAAACATCCACGACCCGCCTCATCACAACCTGCTTCTATCATTGATCTCTGGTGAAAGGATTTTAGCAACTCGAACTAATTTTAGTGGTCAAAAATAGTAAAAATTGGCTGTCAGCGGTCGGCCTTTCGCTACCAGCTTAAAATTAATCTTAATTATTCACCCTGTAATGTACATTGGTGATAAGGGAAGGGAAGGGGATACTAAAAGGTTGGGGCGCTTGTAGGGGTGGGGCTGCCCTTGCCCTGACTGCATCAGAAACCGCTAGAATATTATCGGGGGATGTCAACAAAAAAACTACCCTATCAGGTGCAACAGGGCGGGGGCAAGCCCTGCCCCTACAAGCGCCCCGATTTTATTTAATAAGCCCCAAAGCTGACAGCTGACAGCTGATAGCCGACAGCTGACAGCCAAGAAATAATGCTTATCTGCCCTACTT
>JBDSBP010000122.1:0-2882 GCA_039921525.1 Chitinophagaceae bacterium
TGAATATGCCAAAATTAATAATGAATTCAAAGTAGCCCTGCTGATCCCCGAACCCGATCCCGTCAAGATTGCTTCGGCATTGAACCTTTTATTGGAAAATGATGTTTTGTATAGAGAGCTGCAAGAAAATTGTATAAAAGCCCGCGAAATATACAACTGGCAAAAGGAGGAACAAGTGCTCCTTGGCTTTTATGATAAAATATTTAACTGAGCTTGGAAAAAAGATTACATATTGTTTGTCTGGATACGCCTTATCCTGTTGACTGTAAAAGCGCTTTTATCATGTTTCATGAAATAAAGGCCTTATATGAAAAGGGAGTAAAGATCACCCTTCATTGTTTTGAATATAGCAGGCCTGGAAATGATATACTAAACCAATATTGTGATCGTGTATATTATTACCCGAAACAAAAAGGACACAAAGGTCTTTCCTTTTCACTTCCTTATATTGTATCATCCCGTTCAAATGAACAATTGGGAAAAAACCTGGAGGCAGATGATTACCCGGTATTTGTTCATGGTGTTCATTCCACATTTTTTCTTAACCGTCTTGCTACTACCGGCAGAAGAATAGTAGTACGCCTTCATTGCGCGGAACACTCGTATTGTAATAGCCTTGTTAATATCGAAAGTTCTTTTTTAAATAAAATTTATTATCAGCATGAAAGTCGTTTGCTGAAATGTTACGAAAAAAATCTTTCCTCTAAAGCCGTTTTTGCTACGTTAACAGAGGAAACAAAAAATAACTACCAGCAACAGCTTGGTTATGATAATATCATTTCCATCCCCGTTATCATACCATGGAATAAAATAGAGGGTAAAGAAGGTAAGGGTAATTTCTGTTTATACCACGGAAACTTATCTACGCCGGAGAATGAAAAATCAGCCATCTGGTTATTGGAAAATGTTTTTAATAAGATCAATATTCCATTCGTAATAGCTGGGAAATCTCCGTCCTCTTCCCTTGAAAACCTGGCGCTCTTAAGAGCAAATTCCTGCCTGATCGCGAATCCCTCTGAAAACGAAATGCAGGATCTTATTCGCAAAGCGCATATCAATGTACTGCCTTCCTTTCATGCGGAAAGTTGTAATATAAAATTATTAAATTCCTTATTCTGTGGCAGGCACTGTGTGGTAAATGAAAAAATGGCAACCGATCCGGAATTGAAACCCTTGCTTCATGTTGCAGAAAATGCCGAATCATTCAGATCAATCATATTACAACTGATGAATGAATCCTTTGAAGAATATGATATAAAATCGCGTGAGCGTCTTTTAAGCAAACATTATAATAACGAGGAAAACGTGTCCACCCTTATTAATCAGCTTTGGTAATACAATGAAGCAAAATAATTCAACCTGTACAAATCAAACAGTAATAAAGAAGGATTGCAGGAGTGGAAATTTTTCATGATGCTCAAACGCAACATACCATAAATCAATCGAATCACCCATAAAAGCCGCAGGGATAGCAGCCTGCGGAAGTAAGCATACAACGTTACATGTTTTACGAGTATTTTTTGCGGGACCAGGCTGCTCAATTTTTTTAAATTTTGAAGCGCCTCCTGGCTTTTTTTCAGATAAACTGACGACTCTTCCAGGCCTTCATGTTTTATTGGATTATCTATGTAGATGATGGGGATATGCATTGATTCTAACTGAATACCCATCCAGGTATCTTCATAGCCATACCCTTCCCATTGCCCCGCAAAATCAAATCTCTCAAATATATTTTTCCGGATTAAAAAATTATTCGTCATAAACCTGTTACTATGTCCTTCCAACCCTGGCCTCGTTTTTTCCCGGATCGATCCATATTTCCAATGCAGTCGAAAGCGGCAGTCAGCAGGCTTCCTGGCAGAATAGATCCTACCACCGGCCATTACATTAACGGAATCGCTTATCCGCTTATAAAAATTTTGGAGGAACTGGCAGGAAACAATTTTACTGTCACAATCCAAAAAAAGAAGCCATTCAAAAGAAGCTAACCCTGCCATCATCTGCCTGATGCGAATTCTTCCATTGTTTTTATCGGCTTCGTAGTACCTTACGAAAGCTATATCATTTAATTTATGATGAAGGCGCCTATAGGAACTTTGAGAACCATCATCCATCACTATTATTTCAACATCCGGTTGTAATTGCTTTGCCTGGCTGCTGAGATCAAGTATGAGTTCATTAACATCCCAATTAAATACCGGGATCAATATCGAGATCATGTAATGTCGATCGTTGCATTGTCTATAACCCTTCCTCTCTCCGTTTTTAAAGTTCGGGCCGGAAATTTATTAATCACCATATAATCATGCGTTGCCATTATAATAGCTGAACCATAATCGCGACAGATATTAAACAATAATTGCATAATCTCATCGGAGGTTTCGGGGTCAAGATTACCGGTAGGTTCATCTGCCAGGATCAATTTGGGAGAATTGCACAATGCCCGTGCAATATCAACACGCTGCTGCTCCCCACCACTCATTTCAAAAGGCATTTTAAAACCCTTTGATTTTAGACCTACCTTATCCAGCACATCAGATATTTTTTCATCCATTAACTTTTCGTCTTTCCAACCCGTTGCCCTGAGAACAAATTTAAGATTTTCTATCACGCTTCTGTCTGTAAGCAATTGAAAGTCCTGGAACACAACGCCCAGTGTTCTGCGGAGAAATGGCACTTTTTTCCAGTCCATCAGTTTAAGGTCAAAACCAACCACTGTTCCGTCCCCTTCCTTCAAAGGAAGGTCTCCATATAATGTTTTTAATAAGCTGGATTTCCCACTTCCTGTTTTTCCAACCAGGTATACAAATTCACCCCTGTTAACAGAAATATTCACATCCTGCAGTATTAAATTGTTTCCCTGGAAGATATTGACGTTCTTT
>JBDSBP010000123.1:0-3613 GCA_039921525.1 Chitinophagaceae bacterium
TTACATGGCAGGAAGAGTTGATTTATGAAATAGTGAGCGCCGATTTACTTAGCAGGATCAAAAACTAATTAATCATTAAAATATATAAAATGGAATACAACCGCCGAAAATTTATTAAGTCTTCCGCTGTCACAGGTATCGGATTGAGCATGGCTGGCAGTTTCGCGCCTTTACTTAGCAAAGGTATGCCCGCATCTGGCAAAAGAGTGGGCATTATTGGTCTGGATACATCTCATAGCATTGAGTTTACAAAAGAAATAAATGCTGCCAATGCATCTTCTGAATTTTTGGGATACAAAGTTATTGCAGCCTATCCCCAGGGTAGCCGTGATATTGAATCCTCCACAAAACGAATTCCGGACTATATTGAACAGGTGAAGAAAATGGGAGTGGAAATTGTGGACAGTATCCCTGCTTTGCTGGAAAAAGTAGATGTAATACTTCTGGAAACCAATGACGGACGTCCACATCTGGAACAGGCAATACCGGTATTAAAGGCAGGCAAACGGATGTTTATTGACAAGCCCATCGCTGCTTCCCTGGCTGATGCCATAGCTATTTTTGATGCTGCAAAACATTATAAGGTACCGGTATTTTCTTCTTCATCAACGAGGTTTATGCGCAGCGCGAAAGAGGTGGTAAGTGGGAAAATAGGAAGGGTATTAGGTGCTGATGCATATAGTCCCGCTTCGACTGAAAAAACCCATCCTGACTTTTTCTGGTATGGCATACACGGAGTGGAAATCCTTTATACGGTTATGGGTACAGGATGTAAAAGTATTGTACGTATTCATACCGAAGGTACGGATGTAGCAGTGGGTACCTGGGAAGACGGCCGTGTTGGAACTTTTCGAGGTACACGTACTGGTGAACATTTGTATGGTGGTACCGCCTATGGCGAAAAAGGAAATGCAGTCTTGGGCCCCATTGAAGGATATCATCCGTTGTTAACCCAGATCGTTCAATTTTTCGAGACAGGCAATTCTCCTGTAAAAGCCGAAGACACATTAGAGATGTGCGCTTTTATGGAAGCGGCGGATGAAAGCAAGCGCCGGAAAGGCGTCTCTGTAACGCTGGATGAAATTTGGGATCGTGCCAGGAAAGAGGCGAAAAAAAAATTGACGACAGTATGAAGCATTAAATGCCATGGGCTATCGGCTATCAGCTATCAGGAGGAAGTGAATCCTACATTGACCTGCTGATAGCTGACGGCTGATAGCAAATGAATGCGTTATCTTACATTTAACTTATCACTAATATAATATGGAAGATTCAAGAAGGGCTTTTATAAAAAATACCATTGCAGCATCTGCTGCTGTTTCTCTTGGTGGGGTATTGCCTGGTTTTAGCGCTAAAAGCTATGCCAGTATCTTGGGGGCAAATGAACGCATTAGAGTAGGGATCATGGGTGTTCATGCTCGCGGATTGGCGCTTGCTGGAAACTATGCCAGTCAGAAAAACTGTGAAATCATTTATATTTGTGACGTCGATAGCCAGTCTATGAATAAATGTATAGACACAGTAGAAAAGATTCAGAACAAGCGCCCCAAAGCAGCTCCTGATTTTAGAAAAGCACTGGAGGATAAATCATTGGAAGCAATGGTGATTGCCACTCCTGATCACTGGCACGCCCCCGCAGCTATTATTGCATGCGCAGCGGGCAAACATGTGTATGTAGAAAAACCCTGTTCTCATAATCCACATGAAGGTGAGATGCTGGTAGCTGCTGCCCGGAAATACAACCGGCAAGTGCAAATGGGCTCTCAACGCCGTTCCTGGCCCAATGTAATCGAGGCGATAAAGAGTGTTCAGGATGGCATCATTGGCAGGCCCTACTATGGCAAAGGATGGTATACCAATAACCGCCCTTCCATCGGAACAGGTAAAAAAGCAGATGTGCCTTCCTGGCTGAATTATGATCTATGGCAGGGGCCGGCACCACGTGAACCTTACAGAGATAATATCCTTCATTACAACTGGCACTGGTTCTGGAATTGGGGAACCGGGGAAGGTGGTAATAACGGTACTCATATGGTAGATTTACTGCGCTGGGGTATGAACGTTGAATATCCAATAACGGTAAGTTCTTCGGGCGGTCGTTATCGATATAAGGATGATTGGCAATTTCCGGATACTCAAGTTGTCACCTGGAAATTTCCTAATAATACATTGATGTATTGGGAAGGAAGGAGCTGTAATGGACGTGATATTGAGGATACCTCAGTGGGTGTTGCATTTTATGGCGAAACAGGCACATTGGTCATTGGCGGTGAAAACTCTTATAAGATATATGACCTGAATAACAAATTAATAAAATACGTTAAGGATGATGTTACTGTTGATTCCCGTAACACAGTAAATCCTTCAAAAAATTTGGATGCTTTACATATTCAGAACTTTTTTGACGGAATCCGGAAAGGAACACCCTTGAACGCTGAAATACAAAAAGGGTATCAAAGTACCTTACTTAGCCAGTTAGGTAATATTGCAGTTCGTGTAGGCAGCACTCTTACAACCGATGAAAAGAACGGGCACATTATCAATAATGACGAAGCTGGTAAATTTTGGACGAGGGATTACGAGCCCGGGTGGGAGCCAAAGCTTTGATCCCGGCGAGCAAATAGGATAATTAGCAAGCAAGAAAAAAAGGACAGAATGGTATTTGCAAACAGGATAAAAATAAAAAAAATATAAAGAGTAATGATATTTAGAAAGCAAAAGTATTTACTGTTGGCTATCCTGTTTGTTTTTACGTTGTTGGCAAAAGGTACAAATGCTGTAGCAAAAAATTTGAGGAAGCCCCGAATAGTTTTCCTCATTACAAAAGATACCCTCAATTATGAAGCGTATAAAACGGTACCACTATTTGCTGAAATGCTAAAAAGGAAATACGGATATGATGTTGCAGTGCTTTTGGGCAGTGGGGGACACGGTTCTTATCATTATCCAAACATTGAAATTATTTCAAAAGCTGACTTGCTTATCATCTTTGCCAGGCGAATAGCTTTACCCTATGAACAGATGAATGTTATAAAAAGCTATCTCAATAAGGGAAACCCGCTGATAGGGATTCGCACAGCAAACCATGCCTTTACGGTTACCGATAAAATTGAAGAGGGATTTGAAGACTGGCCCGAATTTGTGGCAAACCTCTTAGGTTGCAAAAACCTTGGTTATGGTGCCGTTGAACCTGGAACAGATGTATCCATAGTTCCCAAAGCAATAAATCATCCTATTATGAAAGGTATTCAGCCAGGGCAATGGCACAGCAATGGAAATGTTTATCTCGTAGCTCCCCTGCTTGATAAGGAAGCTACCTTACTCCTGACAGGCAAGGTAAATGATATAATAGAGCCAGTTGCCTGGACACGGACTGCAGGAAAGAGTAAAGTTTTCTATACTTCTCTTGGTTTTCCGACTGACTTCAAAACACCTCAATTTATTACTTTACTTGTCAATGCCATTAAATGGGCTTTAATAAAGGATCAATATAAAAATTAAAATTTTTGTTGTTTCCCTCGTGCGCTTAATTGAACATCTTCCATTTATAAAAGATTAAAAAACATTCATGACCTTCAATACACTCGACCTGGTTGTTATTATTCTATTCTTC
>JBDSBP010000124.1:0-71903 GCA_039921525.1 Chitinophagaceae bacterium
TGAAGCACTTATTTTAGTAGTTTATTTCTTTAATATCAATGGCCGATAGTCAATTGTTTTGTTGATTGATCACAGGAAAAATACCCTATGCATACCGGGTATTGCTATTTGCAAGACTTACCTGCACATTATTTTTCATTTAATTGTTGTGAATTAAAAATATTATAATCGGCAATGGGTGTCATCCTGTTTACTGTTTGATTATATTTTGATGTATCAAACACATGCAGGTCGTAATGAAGTACAACACCAAATTCCTCCTGTTGCCA
This sequence comes from Chitinophagaceae bacterium, assembly GCA_039921525.1. Classification (GTDB taxonomy): domain Bacteria; phylum Bacteroidota; class Bacteroidia; order Chitinophagales; family Chitinophagaceae; genus JADCRZ01. The sequence goes on from JBDSBP010000124.1 coordinate 270, forward strand.
GGCTAATTGTTGTTTAGTTGGTATAGGAATGTTATAGACATTAGTTTGGGCTATCACCTTATAACCTTTCATCAGCGACATGAGAAATATTGGGATGAAGCGTTTCTTAATCATATAAATCAAATCTGTGCTTGTCTTTTATTAAAATCTGCAATTAAAATCCTTTAACGGGATTTGTCAATTTATTATCCAATAATATTTTCTTTGCATCTTCATCTTCATATTGAGCTATCAATTTATCTAGCTGTTTTCTTAATTCAGCAGTAATTTTTTCATACCCTTTTTTATCAAAAACATTATTTATTTCATTGGTGTCCTTATGCAAATCGTACAATTCCCAACTGTTTACTTTGTCGTAAAACCTAATAAGTTTATAGCGCCTTGTTTTGATACCAAAATGCGGAGATACAGAATGCTCGCCATTCTCGTAATAGTGATAATAAGGGCATCCCGGCCTTTTCTATTGTTATTTTTCACCAGTGTAAGGAAAGATTCCCCCTGCATATCAGCCGGAATGTCAACACCGGCAGCATCTAAAACAGTTGGTGCAATATCAAGGTTCATCACCATATTATTATTAATGCTGCCCGGTTTTATCACACCCGGATACCGCATTACCATTGGCGTACGGAATGATTCTTCATACATCCAACGTTTATCAAACCAGCCATGTTCGCCCATATAAAATCCCTGGTCGGATACATAAATAACAATTGTATTGCCGGTTAAATTGTTTCTATCCAGGTATTCTAATGTGCGGCCAATATTTCTGTCTAACGATGCAGCAGTACTCAGATAGTCCTTCATGTATCTTTGGTATTTCCATTCTGTTAACGCATTTCCCGATAAATTTTTTGTTGTGAAATCGTTGTAAACTGTTCGGTAACATGCATCAAATTTGGCTCTTTGTGCAACGTTCATCCGGCTGATACTTCCCTCTTTGTTTTCCGCTTCTTCATTTACAAACATTTTTAAATCGTAGCCCATGATCATAGTCTTTGCAATCGTCATGTCCTGCACGGCGGCGGCCTTCCTTCCGGCATAGTTATCATAAAAATTATGTGGAAGTGGGAAATTAATTTTATCATACATTCCCAGGTCAGCCGTATCAGGCATCCACGTGCGGTGGGTGGCTTTGTGACCGATCACTAAGCAAAAAGGTTTTGTACGGTCTCTTTTATCCAGCCAGTTTTCAGCAACATCTTCCACAACATTCGATACATATCCTTCAATTCTTTTTTTACTTCCATCCATCATTAAAAAATCAGGATTGTAATAACTACCTTGCCCCGGCAATAGCTGCCAGTAAGTAAAACCTTGTGGTTCTGTTTCCAAATGCCATTTACCAATCCATGCAGTCTGATAATTTGCTTTGGTCAATTCTTTTATAAAAGTATTTTGAGCACCATCGAAGCTGGAATGTTCATTGTCTTTGAAGCCATTTTTATTACTGTACTTGCCGGTTAAGATCACCGCACGGCTGGGCCCGCAGATTGAATTGGTGACATAAGCTTTTTTAAACAGCACCCCTTCTTTGGCGATGCGGTCAATATTTGGCGTTTGTACCAGCTTGTTTCCATAAGCGCTGATGGCCTGGTAAGCATGGTCGTCAGAAACAATGATGAGGATATTAGGTTTTTGTGCTTTCATTGCCCCTACAGGTTGTGCAATGCCATTTTGCCAAACCAACATTATCAGCCATAGAATATTTTTCATAACCCGCTATTTAATTAAAATTAGGTAATAAAATTCAACGCTTTGCCTTTATGGCAACCAGGTATTCATACACACAAAAGAAAGAGCAACTTATTTTTAACCTGGCATTCTTCATGGTTCTTCAGCTTTTAATCGTTTCAATTTCGTTGCGCATATACCTGCTATCCGGATTAACAGGAGTGGCCAAACCTGCAAGATGCCGGCGCACAAAAAATACACTTTTGGGCGTATAGTCCCGCAGAAAATATTTTAATGGGGTATCAGGGTTTGGCGGTCTGTGAGATACAGCAAAATAATTACCAACTTTCAGGTTGTCGATGTCATAGGTAAAAGATTTTTCAAAAATTAAAAGATTTCTATTTATTTACGGTTGGCATATAACCCGGATTTAGTTTTGTAGGAACAGGCGCATGTGCCCTGGCCCGCCATTTAAGCAACCGTTCATACAATTCTTTTACTTCTGCCGGATACAGGTGCACCAGGTTTTTCCTTTCTCCCAAATCCGTTTCTAAATTATACAATTCTAAATGGTTGTCTTCGAAATATTCCTGTAATACCCATGGTCCTTGCCTTATCGACGATCCTGGCCTGGTACGGAAAATAACATCTGTTGTTTCTAAATCGCCTCCTTCGAGGTAAATCGGAAAGTGCCAATACAAAGGTACTTCGGACATTGATCGTCCTTTTAAAACAGGTAAAAAACTTTTCCCATCTAATATTTTTTCCTTTGGCTTTTGAATTCCTGCAATGTCTAAAAAAGTTGGAAAAAAATCAAGGTTTACTACTGGCTGACTTGTCGAAGACTCAGGCTTTACTTGACCGGGCCATACCACAATCATTGGAACACGTATTCCACCTTCATAAGAAGAACCCTTGCCAGCCCTGAGTGGCCATTGCTTTGTTATTTGATATACACCTCCATTATCGGAGGTAAAAACGATAAACGTATTTTTAAACTTACCGGATTGTTTAAGATAATCTATAAGACGACCCACATTGGCATCCATCGTTTCAATCATAGCCGCATATGAGGGACTATTCTGTCCATAACTCCCTTTTTTATTTTTATATTTTTCTTCCAAATCCGGCTTTCCCTGCAATGGTGTATGTACAGCATAAGTAGCGAAATTCATAAAAAAGGGGTTGTTACCTACATTTTTTAAATAGTCTATGGTGAGATCAGTCAAATGATCTGTAAGATATTCTCCTATAATGCCGTCTTTTAAAGCCTTATTGTGCCAGGGACTGAAATATCCCCCTGGCGGATTACCATATTCTGCACCACCGAAATTTATATCAAAGCCGAAATCTTTAGGGTCGTTACTGATGTGCCATTTCCCAACATGACAAGTACTGTAGCCATTTGCTTTTAATGCCTGCGCAATAGTTAACACATCATTATTTATAGTCAATTTGTTGGTTATGGGTATTAGCTTGCGATCTTTTGACTTTCCCCTTTCTGAGCTCCCGACGGTATACACCCCGGTTCGGGAACACCACTGGCCGCTGAACAAACTGGCCCTGCTAGGTGCACAATTGGCCGAGGCAGAATAGGCATTCGTAAATATCATCCCCTCAGCAGCCAGTTGGTCAATATTAGGAGTTTCGTAATATTGGCTCCCCATAAAGCCCAAATCCCTCCAGCCCAAATCATCAATATTAATTAATAGAATATTGGGGCCTTGTTTTGATTTTAACGGCAATTGCTGATGATTCGCAAGGGTAACTTCACTTATTATCAGTAAAAGAATTAAGATCGTACTCGTGTAAACCATATAAATATTCTTTTAAATCTTTCCCTGGCAAAAAAACAACTGTTCCTGGCTGTCAGCTATAAGCAAATTAAATAACTGTCAGGGGAACATGGGCATTCTTTAGCCGATAGCCGATAGCCGATTCCCGATATCTATTTCCAGCCTGGGTTTTGAATTATTTTAGGGTTGAGAATAATTTCATTGGATGGAATAGGATACAAATAATAATAATTAGGATAGGGTCCTGGGGGAACTCCCCAATAGTCAATATAACCCTTACTTGTTCCACTTTTAATCGGGATAGTGCTATTAGCAGGTACATCTACCCCCTTTACTATCCACCGTCCTAATTTTTCATTCACCGCATAATTCATTTTATTCCATCGGCGCAAATCATCAAACCGGAAACCTTCTCCAATAAGTTCCACCGCTCTTTCCCTTCTTATTTCCCACAAAACAGGATTAACAGCGGGGTCTCTCGTTGGGTCATTAGATATAACCGCTACATTCAAAGGTTGTACGCCTCCCCTTGCCCTAAGCTTATTGATGGAGGCGTCAGCAATACTTTGATTAAACCCACCTAACTCATATTGAGCTTCAGCAAAATTTACCAACACTTCGCCCATTCTAAAAAATGGGCAATCACTAATATCCGATCCTTGCGCATTTTGAACAAGAAGGTTATAATATTTATCGAAACGGTAACCTGTATAAGTAACATTGTATGGTTGCCCATTGCTATAATCCACAAAGTGAGGCTCCTGCCTTAATACAAATCCATTCCAATTGCGGGTAGGCAAAGCTTTGTGTGATGAATCAGATATTGATTTCATCAGGGCAAAATAGGAAGTATCATTTGGATTAGATGTATAGGTAAAAACTAAACTTGGAGCGATGGTATTCACTTTAAAAGGCGGAGAAACAGAAAAATACAATCTTCTGTCACGATTTCTAAACTCAGAAAAAGGATCTGTATCACCTTGAAACAGGGGGCTTGTAAAACGGGTTTGCCCATCAGTCATTAAAAAAAGATCTGCAGCCGCTTTTGTCAAATCGTACCGTCCTGATGAATTTCTATTTTGCGTAGATAAACCATGTGTAATTTGGTTCAACACATAAGCTTTATATAAAATAATACCGGGAACGCCTGCTAAAGACTCACTATTGAAAACCAAATTATAGTTTGGCGCCAGGGCCGGAAAGGCAGCCATCAATTTTACAGAAGCATCAGCACTTGCCTGGAGATACGTGTTGGCAGCAGATAGCCCATGGTATTTTCGCCATGTGCCTTCCATTAATCCGAATCGGGAAATCAAGGCCCTTATCACATTAACGTTGATTGTATTGTCCCCATCTCCGGCCTTTATATTAGCCTCTGCATATTGCAGATCGCTTAAAATATGCATTGCCACTGAATCTCTTAATGTACGTGCTATGTATAACTGAGGATCGGCATCTGTTAAGGCATGATCAATGTAGGGTACATCACCATACATGTTTATAAGGTTAGCATAATTATAAGCCCTGAAAAAATAGCCAACACTACGCCAATGACCCCGATCCGAAATATTCAGGGCGGAATTATCAATATAATCCAGCATCAGGTTTATTTGCCTTATGTAGGTATATGGTTGGGAATAATTAGCCGAAGATGCAGGTATCGTTATTCTTTGCCAGATCCAGCTTGATTGGCTATTAGGGCTGGCATAAAGAAATAAATCACTATTTACATCCTTATCCAGCATAGCATTGGTATACCCGTTAAATGCGGAATAGAATTGCCAGGCATACGATTTAAAACCATTGTAATCAGTAAGTGTGGTGGCAACGGATAATTGCCCCTGGGGTGTGAGTTGAAGCTTACTGCAGTTTAATGATGCTGTTATTATCGCTAAAAATAAGACTGCTTTAAGGGAAGCTATGATTGTTTGATATTTTTTCATCTGTCAATTTAATTTTGAAATTCAGGTAGTCGTTTTAAAAAGAAACATTTACTCCAAAGCTGTATTTTCTAATGAAGGGATAAATTCCCCCATTTCCCAAATTGCTTGCTTCAGCATCTAACCCTTCCGGTAAATGATCCCATGTAATTAGATTTTCCCCGGAGAAAAATACTCTTGCGCCACCTTTGTAGAGCTTACTAACTAATTTCGAAGGCAGACTGTAGCTCACCGTAATATTTTTTAACCTGGTGTAGGCACCGTTTGACAAATATTTTGTTTGTACCTGTCTGCTTGTGCCGGTATTCCCTGTTGCATTAGCATAATACCTCGGTAAATAAGCGTTCAGATTAGTAGGGGTCCAGTAATTTAATTCATGGGTAAATATTGCGCCAAACTGATCCTGATACGGAAAAAATACCTGGTTATTGATCCATATATCCCTTTTACCTACCCCAATAATGTAAAACGACAGGTCTATATTTTTATAAGAAACACTTCCATTTATTCCATATTGTAATTGGCGGTTATTATTCCCAATAATCTTCCTGTCCCCGGTATTAGAGAGCGTGTTATTACCTGTAAAAATCACGCTATCCCCGTCTAAATCGGCAAAGCGGATATCCCCCGGATTTTGGGGAATACCTTTGGATGGGGCTATTCCCGGTTTTAAGACACCTCCCTGCAAATTGCTGTTCAGGGAGCCTGCTACAAAATCATCCATTTTATAGAACCCTTGTGTTTGAAAGCCCCAGATATCGCCTATTTTCTGCCCTACATAATAATTGCTGACGGTGCCACCAGAAAAAGTTAATAATCCCCCCTTGTTGTTATATTTAGTGATATATGCCTGGCTATTAGACAAATTAAATGAAAGGGAATATTTAAAATCTGATACATGATCCTTCCATGAAAGGTTTAATTCCCATCCTTTAACTTTTAGATCTGCCACGTTTTGAAGAGGGGCAGCGGCGCCTAATGTACCCGGCAATTCACTACCTGCTGCGAGCATACCCAATGTTTTCCTGGTAAAAACATCTACAGAACCGGCCAGCCTGCTATCCAATAAACCAAAATCTAATCCAAGATTGGATGTTATTACCCGTTCCCAGGTGAAGCTGGCACTTACCAATGGCGGTGCAGGCACAGTAACATTCAGGATATTTGTAGCTGAATTTATCCAGGATGAATTGGAAGGGGTTGTAGAGGGGATGTAAGGGTAATAATTTTGTGAACCGTCGGAGGACAATACCACCTGGTTGCCAATTTCGCCGTAAGATGCCCTTAGTTTCAATAGAGAAATTGCAGGTTTAAGGTTTTTCATGAAAGATTCCTGCATTATATTCCATCCTGCGGAAAATGATGGGAAAAAGCCAAACCTGTCGTTGGCCGGAAATCGGGATGATCCATCGTACCGCCCCGTGGCCTCTAATAAATAACGCCCTTTGTAATCGTAATTTAACCGGCCGAAATAACCCGCAACTGCAAAAGAATTAAAATTATCTCCGGCATTAATAGTACCAACACTTCCATTGATGGAAGGAGCAGTTGTGCTTATAATTCCAAAGCGGCTCACACTAAAACCGCTCTCATTGCTACTTTCCTGGTTAGTTCCTGCCACAACACCGATATGATGCGCATTGGCAATGGTGGTATTGTAATTTGCATATAAGTTCACTGCATTATAATTTGTTGCTTCGGTATAACGGTAATATTGAGAATTGGTATTTAGCGGCGAAAAAGTAAAATTTAAAGGATTAATGTAGGAATTGGTCTCCGTAATATTTGTCCTGTCGAGGGTAATCCGGCTAAACGTATATTCTGCATTTAATTTTAACCCTTTAATTAATTCGTATTCTAGTTTTCCATAAAGCCTTAAGTTATTGGTGTTAGCAATGGTGTACGGTTCCAGGTTTAAAATGTTATTTGGTGTATAGTAAGGAAATGTGGTACTATCTGCTGTTTTGCCATATCCGGTTGGTGCATACGGCCCGAATGTAATAGCGTTATAAAACAATTGACCATAATTTTGCGGGGTATTTTGGGTAGAATTATTATAAAATATATTTACAGAGGCTACTAGCCTGGACGTGAGGCTGGTGTTGAGAAACGCATTCAGGTTATAGCGTTTATATTCATCCGCCTTGGTAGCCATAATTCCATCCTGATCTGAATAACCCAACGAAACACGATAGTTCGTTTTTTCAGATCCCCCGTCAAAAGATAGATTATGAAGTTGTTCAAATCCTCCGGGCATGAATGATTTGTATAAATCAGTTTGAGCCAGGGGATATTGTATTCCATTAACCGTAGCTATTCCTGTTGAAGGGAATTTGGAAGGATCCTGATTGTATTGCTCAACAAGGCCATACCATGTGTTCACATCCTGACCAGCCCAATAGGCAGTAGTTCCAAAATCTTTTAAGGCCTGCACAAACCTTAAAACAGATGGTTTTTGAGGCAAAGTACTTGGGTTGGTTGTAGCTATATTAGCTGAATAGCTAAACTTCACCGGCTGGTTTCTTCTTCCATGTTTTGTAGTAATTAAAATTACCCCAAACGCCGCCCTTGCTCCATAGATAGAGGATGCTGACGCATCTTTTAACACTGTTACTGTGTTAATATCATCAGGATTAATGTCTTCAATATTCATAGGAACATTATCTACCAATACCAATGGAGCTCCTCCGTTGATAGAAGTAAAACCCCTGATATTAAGAGAAGATGAAGCCCCGGGTTGCCCGGTTCCGTTGGTAATCTGCAAGCCCGCCACGGCTCCCTGTAGTGCCTGTGCTGTACTGGTAATGGGTCGGTCGCCCAATACATCACTCATTTTAACCGTACTTATGGCCCCGGTGAGGTTAACTTTCTTTTGCGTACCATATCCAACCACAACAACCTCATTGCCCGATATTGCCTCCACGTCCAATGAAATATCTACATCATTGTAAGAGTTTACTACTATACTTTTCTTGCCAAATCCAATAATGGTAAATTCAATCTCATCTCCCAGGGTTGCATTAATTACAAACTTTCCCGCTGCATTCGTACTGGTACCTTTTTTACTTCCTCTTACGATAACAGAAACATCGGAAAGGGGGTTGAGCTGTGCATCTTTCACTGTACCTGAAACTGCTTTCTTATCCTGTGCATTAACACTGAGGTAGCACCCGGCTGCAAAGAAGACGAGCAGCAATCGTTTTAGCACAATTTTCATTTTTGTTGATTTATTTTGTTTAGAAACTGTAGTTTAAAAGTTTATGTTTTTGGTGGTAGGGTTAAATTCTGCCTTGAAAGATTTTCTTAATTATACCCGATCTTTTGCAAAAGCTGGAGTCGTCACAAAGTATTGGCGGCATATTCAATATTTTGTATAATTTAAATTTTTACTCGTGGTTTTAGTCTTTTTTTATAACATTGCGCAAACGTTTGAATTTACCAGATGATTAGTTTACAATTATCTCATCTGCAAATATCCAGGCGGGTTTTCCTTCGCCTGGATGCCCTTTGGGGCATTTTGTATTTTTTGCAGTCACCCGTACAAATCTTGCATTCTGTTCAGCAAAAATTGCTGTAAAATCTTTAATGGTTGCATTTCTGTCCTCAACAGAAATAGTATTATTTACCGTTTGAAGCGTTGTAAATGTTTTGCCATCGGTGGATATCTCAAATTGCACAGACGACGGCATAAAGATCCAGTCTCGGTAATTTTGCAGGCATCCCAAAGAAATGGATTTGATATTTTGGTCTTCACCTAAATCTATTGTCGCAATCATATCGTTTTCTGAAAATCCATGCCAGTATTTTCCTACACCATAACTTCCCCTTACACCATCGGTCAAAGAGTTAGGGCCATCAGCTAAATAATACCTGCTTACGGCATTGGTATAGTTTACATTTTTGCCGATGGCTTTGTGCATGGCAAAAGATTGTTCCGCAGGTTTAAGTCCCATGATGTTTCCATTGATGACGGTGATGGCTTTAACGATAGCCGATGTTTCTATGGGAATAGGTGATAAGTATTTGGCGTTTTCGTTTGTCGGTAAACCGCCATCGGTCGTATAATAAATTTCGCCATTTAATGCTTCGGTAGAAAGCGCTACCGTTAGTTTGCCTTTTTCTGAAACGGGCTGTATTTGTACGGTAAAATTACCAGGGCTATAGTGCAGTCCCCTTTGCTCAAAACCCCTGAAATGTTTTTGCAACCTTTCATTAAAGCTTTGCCAATCCTTATTTTGTTTCGGACTCCACACCACTTCTGCCAATGCAAGCATACGTGGCAATACCATATACTCAACCTGTTCAGCTGTTGTAATGTACTCAGCCCATAAATTGGCTTGTGCACCCAACACGTATTTTGCCTGTACTTCATTTAATTCTTTTGGTATAGGATCGTAGTCATACACTTTTTTCAAGGTGTTCATACCGCCATTGGCGATCGGTTGGCCTTCAGGGCCGGCCTGGTAATGATCGAAGTAAAGCGGATTTCCCGGTGTCATCACTACATCATGATTCATTTTGGCTGCCTGTATGCCGCCTGCTTCTCCACGCCAGCTCATTACGGTTGCTTCGGGTGCAAGTCCTCCTTCCAATATTTCATCCCAGCCAATCATCCTCTTGTTTTTGTTAACAATGAATTTCTCAATACGTTTTATAAAATAACTCTGCAGTTCATTTTCGTTATGCAACCCTTCTGCTTTAATTCTTGACTGGCATTTTACGCATTTCTTCCAGGGATCTTTTTCTACTTCATCGCCTCCGATATGGATATACTTTGATGGAAACAGATCAATGACTTCGGTTAACACATTTTGCAGAAACAAAAAGACACTGTCGTTGCCAGCACAATAATTAGAAGACATGTTTGTGTAGTTACCGCCGGTTAAAGGCAGTTGTGGCTGTTGTGTACAACTTAATGCAGGATAGGAAGCAATGGCAGATGCCACATGACCGGGCATTTCTATCTCCGGTACAATGGTCACATTTCTTTCTGCAGCATATTTAATAATATCTTTTATTTGTTCCTGGGTGTAGTAACCACCATAAGTTGCAGCTTCACCTTGTACTGCCTGCGGCCTGCTGCCCCAGATCTTGTCAGTCTGGTCAACACGCCATGCACCTACCTGGTTTAGCAGCGGATATTTTTTTATTTCGATTCGCCAGCCCTGGTCATCAACCAAATGCCAGTGAAACGTATTCATTTTATACGATGCCAAAAGGTTGATATATTCTTTAATAAGCTCTGGCCCAAAGAAATGACGGCTTACATCTAAGTGCATACCCCGCCATTTAAAACGGGGATAATCTTTTACTTCCATACAGGGAATGTTTAATGCAACATTTGTTCGTATGGCAGGTAATGTTTGAAACAGGGATTGCATGCCGTAAATAATACCGGCTTTTTTATTGGCAGAAATTTCAATGGATGCAGGTGTTATATGTAAGAGATACCCTTCATCACCCAGCTCTGCATTGTTAATCAACTTCAATTCAACTGATTTATTTTTTGCATCATTGAATGGTAAATCAATGCCGCTGATATTTTTAATGGCAGATTTAAAAAATGAAGCCGCGTCCTGCAATGCCTTATCCGTTTTATTAAATTTTACTGCAGTATTATTATCAATGATAAAACTTCCGGATGTAAACTGAAGACTTACAGGCTGCGGGATAATAACAGATTTTTGTGCTATTAATATTCCCGGCAATAACATCAACATTAGTAAAATCCTTTTATTAAATTTCATTTCAATTTTATTAATTGGTTAGAGGTGTTTTTGTTTCTACAGGCATGGTGTTCATTTGAAATAAATAATTGCAGGGCTTTAGTAAATTCAGTTGCCCTCAAACAATATTTATTGCCATAACACTTTTTCAGCCATCACTTGCCGCAGGTCAATTACCTGGAAAACCAGTTGGGCCTGGCTGCTCTCATACAAAATTCCTACACGGTAATCATCAATTTGTGATAAGCAAGAATAGCCGCTGCCAATGCCGGCGTCTAACAAAGTAAAGTATTTTTCCGGCCATGTTTTGCCTTCGTCCAAACTTGTTTTTAAGGTGATATTGTATCTTCCTTTCGTTGTATTAGGATTTGAAAATAATAAAATACTCCTGTGGGTACCATCATTTTTTTTAATTATAAACTCATCAAGACTTGCCATACAAACTGGTTCAGGCAAGGCAGATCTTGAACTTTGGTGCTCTTTCCATGTGCTGCCCATATCTTTTGTTACGGCTACGGAACGGCTACCGCCAAGGTTATCCCGCATATTCAACATCAAACTGCCGTCTTGCAGTTCCACTACCTGCGCCTCTGTGGTATTTTCTTTTGCACCTGTGCCTATCTGCCAGCTTTGCCCACGGTCTTTGCTGTAAATGATGGTAGAATGAGGAATTTGATTTTTATCTTTAAACTGCGCAGGAAAAACCAGCGTGCCGTCTTTCATAGTTATTCCTTTACCAGGACCTTGCAACAACAAATACCAGTCTGCATTTTTTACCTGTTTTGTAATGTTTATAGGCGCCGACCAGGTGAGGCCATCATCTTCACTTTTTACCAATACAAACTGGCTTGTTTCTTCGGGTGAAATACCGGGTTTTGAAGCAATCCAGTTTCTTTTTCCAGGATGGCCATGTGCCCATACTGCCGCCACCCATATAGTATTCGTTTTTGTATCTACCAACACAGATGGGTCGCCAATACCGTTCTGATCCTGGGGCAAGCCACCATAGGTGCCCATATCCATTATTACTTTCATGGGGCTCCATGTTTTACCGCCATCTGTGCTCCGGCTCATGCCAACATCAATATCTGCCTGCAGGTCTACACCTCCATTGCGCCGGTTATCATAAACGGCAATGAGTGTTCCTTTATTTGTGGTGGCAAGGCCGGGAATTCTATAGGTGTTTATTCCATCTTCTCCGTGAGAGCGCAGGGCTATACCCGGGCGGCTTCCCGTAAAGGGTTCGTGTGGCTGCGGGGTCAGTTTTATATTTTCATTAAACAGCAAACTTTCGCAGTCAACAGAAATCTTGTTTGCCAATTCTATACCTGGGTTAACCCTAACCGTTATCCATAAATTATGTATACCTGGCTCAAGCTTCAGTTCACCTGTCAAGGTCATTTCTTTCTCTACATTACCTGTTGATGAAAAACGGGTGCTAGTGTTAAACTTTTCTGACTTCTCCGTTTTATACACAGCAATATTTTCAAGATCGCCTATATTGGTTGTACCCTTTAACGAAAGATGGAGTGTTTTAAGCGAAACGGGTTTATTAACGTTTATCCTTACAGATGTAATTATATTTTCGGTCCTGCCAATTAAAACAGGCAGGCTGGCTTCCTTTACAATCATAGAATCTACATCGTTGGAACTCGTACCTGAACCGGCTTTTTTAGAAACACTGCAGTTTGCCAGTATGATCACTGGTAATAGAAAACAAAACGGGGCTAATATTTTCATAAATAAACCTTTAAGAATGGATATTGCAAAAGCACTTTTTTTATAACCGATAAAAAATCTACATTTTGCAAATGTATTATGTATTACATATCTTTCAAAAATTATTTTCATGCAATCTAGTGTACGTCTTAATGACGCGGTTATTTGCGAGGTCTTAAATAAAAATTTCAGAAAGGATGGCTTTGTATTTCTGCAAGGATTTTTAAATGCAGGTATTATAAAATTGTTAACGGTTAATGTAGAGAAATTCATTAACGAAAAAGTTAAGGAAATGCCGCCAGAGAAGATATATTACGAGGATCTGGCAAACAAATCGTCCTTAAAACAATTGCAGGAGGTTTTCAGGTATGCCCCTTTTTTTAATGATATGATGTTTGGCAGCGATTTTGAAAAGCTGGCTTCCATTCTTTTAGCTGACGAGGTAAAAGGAAAAAAATAAGATATAGACGTTTGAATCTAATGTAAATTGGAATCCTTTCCGTCTTTAGAATATTCTCTACTGTTCTTTTAGTGACATAAATATAAAAAAGTAAACAAGGTAGAATTCCCCCTTAGATAAAGAAGGATTGAATATTGAGTTGTATTATATCCCACTGGATAACTACACCATTCTTACACCTTTCAATAGATAGATAATGTACGAAACCTACATCCCGAATTAATACAATATCAAAATTAAAATAAACTGTAATTTATAAAAAATGCCATTCCAAATATTATTTTTACTGAACCGAATGAAATGAGATTACACTTCTATTTTTTCCGGAGTTCGTAAGAGAGCATGAACTATTCAATCAATCGGTTGTGTTGATTGATAACGAGAATCAATGAAATATATGAGCATTTTCAAAAAATCATTTCGATTCTTCCAGGCAAACAAATACCTCCCGGTAAAATTCCGGATGCGATTGCCAGGTTTGCCCTGTCACAATGTTTTTATCACGGATGGCTTGTTTGGTAGAATATTTCCCTCCGCCCATTTCAATCTCAGATCTTACATGTTCGTAAGCGGTCATGCACATATCTTTGGCCAATCCGGCAGTCACCAATATTTGAATACCATGGCAGATAGCAAACAGCCATTTCCCCTGGTCATTAAACTTTCGTACGATATTTAATAACAGGTTGTTATGACGAAGATATTCCGGAGCCCGGCCACCAAGCAGTAATATGGCCTCATATTCATCAACAACTATATGTTCAAAGCTAATCAGCGATTCCATAGAGTAACCGGTACGTTCTATATATGTATCCCAACCCGGTTCAAAATCATGAATTACCAGGTGCAGCGGACGTTTAGCGGGAGCAGCAACTACAGGCAGATCGCCTTCTTCCAGGAATCGATGACAAGCGTATAAAGCCTCATAACTTTCACCGCCATCTCCTGTAACTATTAAGATTTTTCTGTTCATATTTTGCGATTAAATCGTCCTTTTCGAAAGAAACTAAGTTGACAAATAACAGCAACGAAGATAAAGGATTTATTCTCCTGCTAATCAAAACAGAATTCCAGGCTACTCATCATTCTTCTGTTATTTAGTTTACTAATTTTCTTTTGTAACGATAATATCTGAAAATAATCAAGATGATTATAGCCACAATGATAAACATCCACAGATGAGTAAGTATTATAATAAATCCAAGGAAATATTCCCAGCCTTCACTAAGAGCATTGACTACACTTTTGCCAAACCCAAGCCGGTAATCAGTGATAAAATAATTGGCAATGACCTCTTTTTTTACCAGCGTGTTTTGATGCAATCTAAGTTGTATAGTGCTATAACTTACGTCGGCATTAATTTGTCTTTTAGCTATCTCCTGTTCAATTATTTCATCATTTGTGATAATTAGTCTTGCACGAGCGGAGTCTTTCGGGTTCTTTTTATTTACGAGGGTTAGAGCCTTCGTTCGGTTTTGCTGCTTTAAATGAGTAGCGAGATAGTCAAGACTTTTATCGGTTAGATCCATTTTACTACTCGATGTAAAATAACCCAATCCAGCCAGGCCACGCATAAGCTCCTCCAGGTTTTGAGCGGGTACACGAATGGTTATTTCTGCGCTGGGTGTATAGGAAGAAATTGCCAGGATGGAGTCATCAGAAATTTTAAGCTCTTGAGTCTGACCCTCGTTGGACTCGAGAGTTTGATGGCTAATCAAACCACCTAACTGTTGTGTGAGTTGAAAAACGGCCAGGGTACTTTGATTCGCGTCTTTTACTTTTAATAGAATGCTGGCAGTCTTTATCAATTTTATAGAGTCGCCTGTGAACCCTGCTACAGACGTGCTATCAGATGCAATTGAAAATATGTCTTGTTCGGATTTATTTGTTTGACACGCAATCAAAAAAATTAAAACGAGTAATGTATTAATGACGGGAATCGCTTTCATGACTGGAGTTTTGTATCATTGATTCCAGCTGAATTAATATGTAACCCGGTTCTTTTTGTAATGTTATAATAAATGATGAAAGAGCTAACCATTTTTAAAATGCGCATTCATTGCTTTCGGATAGTCTGCAAGTGCAATCTCCGGCTCAGCAATTTCGGGATGCCATAGCTTTTCCCATTCAAAACTAAAATATCCTTTATAACCATCTTTACTTAAAACATCAATACCTTCGAAGATGGGCGATTCTCCTTTGCCTAATAAAACATATTGCACCTTCCCATCAACCAGTTTTAAATCCTTGATATGCGTATGGCGCACATATTTTTTCAGCTTTTGATAAACCTGTGCCGGCGGTTCTTTGGTGACGGCCCACATATTCACAATATCCCAGACCAACCCAACATGTTGATGTTCTGCATTCTTCATAATAATTTCAAGGTCATCGCATTTTACTACCTGTCCATGCGACTCCATTAATACCGTTACATGGCTTCCTTTGGCGTATTCGCCTAATTCCAACAAACCCTTTGAAATAAGATCAATGGTGGCAGCGTGCTCCTGGTCTTTGGGAAAGTCATTGGGAAAAACCCGGATGAAGGGACATTTCAATTTCTCCGCAAGGTCTATGAATTGTTTTGCTTCATCTATATTTTTCTTACGTTCTGTCACATTACTATGATGTAAAGCTGACGAAGCCCCGAGATTCACAATTTTAACTCCTTTGTCTTTTACAAAATTGTTGGTGGCGGTTATGTTTGCAGCACTACTGAATGCCGCAATCTTAGGCAGATCCAATTGACGTTGGATGGTTCGAATTTCTACACCCTCATAACCATTTTCTTTTGCAAAATTTATTATTTTTTCAAATGGCCAGTCGGGACAGCCAAGAGTTGAAAAAGAAAGTAGTGGTTTGTATTTTTTTACATCAAACGCTGACCCTGCCAGTCCAAGTGCCAGGAGGCCAGCCATATTTTGCAGGAAATCTTTGCGGGAATATTCTTTCATTTTTAAGTAGAAATTAATATAAGTAATCGTACCATTTAAGAGGAATATGGATGAATAAAGATACACAAGTATTTTACGCCACCTAAGAATAAGAATCCACACCCGGTTTTAAATAACTTATATTGGAAAGAAGGTTTAAAGTTTTAGATTTGGTGTAATTTCCTTTCTTATATTGACTATGAAACAAGAAATCATTATCGTCTTTAGCGTTATTTTATCTTTATTATATTTTAGAGACAGCCATTCCGTATTTACTGCAGTTAATGGCACTATACCAACGGACACTTCCATAATTGACAAAGGCGAAAGTTCTTTCAACCGGTTTTGCGTTGGCTGCCACAACTTCAGGCAGGATGGTATTGGTCCCCAACTGGGTGGATTAACCTCCAGGGTCTCTCCCGAATGGATCAAACATTTTATAAAAAACCCGCAAAAGATTATTAACTCAGGTGATGAGAGGGCGTTGCAAATGTATAAAAAGTTCAAAACAGTAATGCCTTCCTTTACCGCATTTGGCGATAGTGATTTGAATGCTATCATTGCATTTTTAAATACTCAAAAGCAACCGGATCTTAATGCATCCAAAAAAAATGGGAAAGAATTAATAAATCCGATACCTCAGGCGATCGGACTTTCGAACCTGGTTGTTGGCCTGCAGTTAATAACACAATTTCCATCTACCAGCGATAGTAATAAGGTGCCCCTGGCCAGGATAACCAAGTTAGATTTTCAACCAGCAACAGGCACCTCATTCATACTCGATCTCAGAGGTAAACTATATAAATTGGCAAGTAATAAGCCAACGCTTTATATGGATATGACGGCCTTAAAGCCCCAATTCATTGATCATCCCGGCCTGGCCACAGGATTTGGCAGTTTCGCCTTTCATCCGCAATTTGCCACTAACGGCTTGCTATACACTACGCACAGCGAACCGGCTGGTTCAGCCAAAGCCGATTATAGTTATGACGACTCTATAAAGGTAACCCTTCAATGGGTTTTGACGGAATGGAAAACAAATAATCCCGGCTCTCCAACGTTTTCCGGAAAGGGTAGGGAACTACTTAGGATAAATATGGTAGCCGTTAATCATGGTGTGCAGGAAATTACCTTTAATCCGTTGGCTACACCTAAAGAGGAGGACTATGGATTACTATACATAGGCGTAGGTGACGGAGGAAGCGTTGAAAATGGTTATTCTTTTTTAGCTCATAGCCCCGAAAAGATATGGGGTACGGTTCTTCGAATAGATCCTATGGGCAGAAATAGTGCCAACGGGCAATATGGTATTCCTCCGCAAAATCCTTTTGCAAAAAGTAAAAATGCCAAGGCACTTGGAGAGGTCTATGCCTATGGTTTCAGAAATCCGCATCGCATCACCTGGAGCAAGACCAAACAAATGCTGGTTAGCAACATTGGCCATGGAAGTATTGAATCAGTGAACCTTATTGTAAGAGGACATGATTATGGATGGCCGATCAGGGAAGGCAATTTTTTAATCAATACGTACGGAGATTTGAATAGCGTTTATTCGCTGCCGGTAGATGATAGTAGTTATCATGTCAGCTATCCTGTTGTTCAGTATGATCATGATGAAGGCAATGCCATTTCAGGAGGATATGAATACTGGGGCACTGCCATCCCGCAATTAAAGGGAAAATATTTATTTGGAGATATTCCGCTTGGCAGGTTGTTTTATATTGATATGGCTGATATAAAGCAGGGCCGTCAGGCTTTGATAAAAGAATGGAAGGTGTCTATTGAAAAAACACAAAAATCTCTTGTTGAGCTTTGCGGAAGTAAACGGGTAGATCTGCACTTTGGCAGGGATGCTCAGGGTGAATTATATTTATTAACCAAAGCAGATGGAAGATTGTACAAGATAGTTAGCGCTACAACAAAATAAAGATGGATAATGCTACCACAATTCATCATTTATGAGACGGGCTGCCATCTGTCAATCTTTAATTACTGAATATTAAATGGAAGCAACTTCATTGAATAGTATTTCATATTTAAATTCACACCTTTTTTGTTTTACCAGGCACGGGAGCTTTAACTAATTTCCAGGAGTTCTCTTTCACTTTTGCCCCTGTAAAATATTTTCGGAATTCTGCGGATGTTTTGAATTTGATTTTATTTATCAAACGTGATTCGTGATGTACGGTAAATGATTTGGATTGAAAAGGCCATGGATACACTGTCAGAATACTTTCGCCCAGGGAGTATAATTGGTATTTAGTGTTATCGGGTCCCTGGCTTATCTCAATGGACCGTTGTTCCGATTGTATAAGATCCTGGCATATAATTAAAGAAAATGCATCACACCATTCCAGTAATGAATAGATTTCTTTTATTTCCCGGACAGTTATATTAAGCTCCTTTCTCCACTTCGCCTGCATCACATGTTGCTGTTGCAGAAATTTTTTTGCGACTGGATCTTTCTTTGCGAAATCCTTGTACAAAAAGTCCATATGCAAAGAAGTCAAAAGAGCAATATACCGGCTTTTGGTAATGGAAAGTTCGAAAAGCCTGTTACAATGATCAAGTTCGAACTGCTTCATATCAAAATTGAGTGGCCCACCTTGTGCCGTCAGCAGTTGTTCGCCATCCAGTTCAATCTCGGCGTCATCGTGTTCTGCGATGGACAGTAAAGTTTCTGCCCAACGCTGTGGCCGTTCAGATTGTTTCCATTCCATAGCCAGCTGCATCGCCAGCAAGCCATGGGAACGTTGTGTAATTACTTCCCATCCTTCCGGATTATAATTTACGATCATGTATGGGGTTTGGAGATAAGAAAATAGGTATCATAATTGTTAATATGCAAAACTCAATCCATCGGGTCAGGTATGAGGTATGAGGTGTGAGGTATGAGCAAAAACCTGTTGTCTTCACCCGTTTTTAAAAATAGCTATTTCTTAAATAACCCCTTGTACTCAATTCCCAATCCCGGCTTCCCGGAATAAATTATTTTCCCTACATCATCAAAGGATATGCCGGTAGCGAGATCCTCTTCTAATAACAGTGGCCCATCCATGTCAAGGAAATCGGTTAAAGGCGCCAGGTGGGCAATGGCTGCGGAGCCAATGGTATTTTCATTCATACTGCCAATCATTACCTGCATTTCCAATTCTCTTGCCCTGCTGATCATCCGGCGTGCGGGCGTAATTCCACTGCATTTGGTTAGCTTGATATTGATACCATGAAAATGCCTGTGACACTTCTCCACATCAGATTCAATTACACAACTCTCGTCTGCGATCAACGGAAGAACGGACTGGTGGTATAACTGCTTCATTCCTTCCCAGTTATCTTTTGCCAAAGGCTGTTCAATAAATTCCACTCCCATGTCTTTCAGACGGGGAATTTTATCAAGCGCCTCTTCGGTGGTCCATCCTGCATTCGCATCCACTCTAAAAACAGCATCGGTTTCACTACGCAGGGCCTCCATGATCTCGAGGTCTTCAGAAGTGCCCAATTTTATTTTATATACCGGCCATGGCTTTTCCTTGATCTTTGCCACCATTTTTTCAATGGTATCAATCCCAATTGTATAATCTGTTGCCGGACTTGCATCTGTATCCAGCTCCCATAATTGGTGTAGGGGCTTTTTATTTATTTTGCCGTAAATATCCCAGGCCGCGATATCCAGAGCACATACCAGGAAATTATTTTGAGGTAACAAATGATGCAGGTAATGCCAGTATCGTTCAGGATCTGTAAGAGAAAATTTTTCAATGAATGATTTTTTCTTCTCCAGGTCACCAATCATTTTTTCCACCGGGATGTTATAATAAGCTATGGCAGGCGCTTCACCATACCCTTTTATTCCATGAAAATCAAGTTCCACCACCAGGGTAGACTGGTGCGTTTTTGTACCTCTTGAAATGGTGAAGGGATATTTGAACTTAAGTTCGAAAGGAAAATACTTACAGATCATTTTAATGGTTAATGGTTAGTGGTTAATGGTTAATCAAGGGGCGTTTGCAGGGGCAGGGCTTGCCCCCGCCCTGACCGCAAACGAAACGGCCAAAATATTATGGGAAACGTCTACCAAATACTACGTGCGTCCTGTGTAACAGGTGCGGGCAAGCGCCGCAGCTAAAAAAACGAACAAATTTTTAGTCGCCTTTTCCATTTACAAAACGACATTGAATGGTAATGGTTGATGGGTTGATGACATAATAGCCAGTAAGCCAATAAGAGTCTATCATTAACCATTAACAATTAATCATTAACCATTAATAATTCATCTTCCGCTTGCGAGCACATACCCCTTCAGCTTCTCATTAAATTCTTTTTCTTTTACTAATTGTTCCAGTGGAAAATGCATTCGGTAGCCCCAGAAATGTTTTGGATCAGCCGGAATATTAATACGTTCCTCATCTGGATTTTCCTGTCGAAGGGTTTCACTCATACCGAGAATATCCTGCAACTGGAAAATACTCCACATGGCCGGAGCATATAAATGTTGTAAAATAATGGCCTTGTTGATCCATGGTTCACAGGATACCGGCGCTTCGTCCCACTGGCCCAGTTCATTATTAAAAAAGCGTTGTGTTTTGTTTCTGTCTTCCATCCACCAGCCGCGTATGGTGCTCATATCGTGGGTGGAAGGAGTTATAACAGACAAATACGGTGCATCATTTGGATGAAAAAATTCTCTTTTGGGATCTTTTGGCATACGCTGAATTTCCAGGCTTAAGATGCCGGTCTGCTTCATAATTTCTGGCACACAGTCAGGTACCATTCCCAGGTCTTCGCCGCAAATAAGCATGTTGGTGGAGGCTTTCAGCGCGGGCAGTTTCAGGATGCCCTGCTTCTTCCAGAATTCATCCTGTCGGCGGTAGAAATAATTTACGTATAAATCCTTTAATTGAATTTTCGTGTGTTCGTCCAGGTTACTAAAGGAAGACGTTTTATCCATGTCGATGCGGAAGTGAAACCCGATTCCTTCTGAATCATTTACTTCAAATAAAATGATGTTGGAAATAAGATTGAACAAGCCGATTTTAATACTATTCCTGGTATCCGTCATCACCTGGCTGTCGAAATAGGTTTCTATTTTTTGCTGTGTGTTAAAGGATTCCTTAAGTTGGTATACACCGTTGCCGGCTCCATCCAGGTATTCATGTTTTACCGTATCCACCAGGTTGTTGAATACACTGGTTAACACCGTCTCATTTATAAAAGGTTTCGTATAACGGACATAGTTAAACCATATCTTTTTTTCACTAAACTCTACAATATGAACCGGTATTGCATGAACAAAATGACCCATTATGCCTTCTACTTCATGAATGGGTATCGACCAAATTCTGAAAAATCCAAGGATATGATCTACTCTGAAAGCATCAAAATAATTACTCATCTGTTCAAATCGCTGGCGCCACCACGCAAAGCCATCTTCCTGCATATTCTTCCAATGGTATGTAGGAAAGCCCCAGTTCTGGCCCTTTACAGCAAAATCATCGGGAGGAGCCCCGGCCTGCATATCCATATTAAACAATTGCGGACTCGTCCACGTTTCTACGCTATAACGGAATACGCCGATGGGGATATCACCTTTTAAAATAATCCCTTTTTTATGAGCATATTCGGTGGCTTCTCTTAATTGCAGGTGCAATTGATATTGTATAAAGTATTGAAGAAAGATCTCATCATAATGTTTTGTTTTAGGCGAAACAAATTTTTCGATAGCAGCCTTGTCATATACACCATGAAGTTTCCACTTGCTGCTGTCTGGAGTTTTATGTTTATCCCTTAAAAAGCAAAAAGCTGCGTAAGGCACCAGCCAATCCCTGTTTTTTTGGAAGAACTCGTAAAACAATGGATCATCCATATAGGTTTCTTTCTGAAGCAGGAAAAGTTCTTTTAAAGTAGTCAGTTTCACTTCCATCACCTGACCATAATCCAGCACAGGTTTTTCATTCAACTCTTTTTGTTTCTTTTTAAGCTTCTTAATAATGCCGGAATACTTTTTGCCAGCTACTTTTTCCAGGTTTATATAGATAGGGTGCAGGGCAAAAGCTGAAATGGCTGCGTATGGATAGGAATCAGCTGGCGTATGGGTAGCGCTGGTATCATTAACCGGTAAAATCTGTATTAGTTTAAAACCTACTTCTTTTGCCCAGTCAACCAACAAAATAAGGTCGGTAAATTCTCCTACGCCAAAACTGTCACGACTTTTCAGGCTGAATACAGGTATTGCCGTGCCGGCACCCTTCCAACTATCGTTGGGAAACCTGGCAAAGCCATCATGCAGAATGGTGAGCGAATGATGCGATGCATTGCCATGCAAATGGCGATTTTCATATCCTTCCAGCATGACCGATTTCCTATCTTTCGTATTATATACGCCATACTTATATTGCAATGGAAAACTCTCATTGGGAATTTTCACTTTAAGCGTCCACCAGTTTCCTTCTTTGGTAAGTAATTGAACAGACTCCTTTTTCCAGTCGCCAAAAATAATGGAGCTGCCGGTTAAGCAAACTACTTCGTTCTTATTTAATAAAGGTGCTTTAACCTTAAAAATGTGTGTAAATTCTTTAACGGCTTTTGATTTAACCGTTGTAGCCCGGTCGGCCAGAAGCACTTGTTGAAACGGAGAAGTAAAAAAGGCGTTTTCATAAGCGCCTGGTACATTCCAGGTATCTATACATTCTATGACTTCCATACTGGATTTAGTGATATCCAGTAACCGGTCATTTTCACCTTCCATTAGCTGGTCGCCGGAAGCGTTGGTAACTGAGTAGCTATACCTGATCTTAATTCCTTTAGCGTTGTCTGTTTCTATCGCTGTATGCCAAAACTCATTATCCAGGTATTGCATGGGTACAACATCCGAAGACCTTTTTTTGCCGGCATCCTCCGTGGTTTGATGTAAGGCTATTGATTGTCCGATTTCAGTATGGTAACGTAAATAAAAATGGATAGTCATTCTACAGTTTTTGGAAAACAGCGAAAATAATACAAAAAAGCATGAGTCTGACTTCCGACGTCAAACCTCCCAGGCTTCAGGGTTGCATCTTTAACTGCGGGAGTGTTCAAACTGCGTTCGGTCCACTTTCTTCTCTTTTTTCGAAGAAAGCCTGATCATTTTAAATTTTAACTTATTTTCGTGAAAATTATATCAAGTATGGAAACGCAAAAGAAGAACCTCGCATTATATTGGATTATATTTTTTATTTCCACTGCTGGCCTGTTGCTGGCTATTAACTTGCACTTCTCCTACCTGACACTGATACTTCCAATAATGCTGACTTCCTTTGTTAAGGCGATGGATATTATCTAATACTCATCCGTTACTGCAAAATCATTTTTTCGGTACATCCAATGCCCACCGGTAAAATCCGGAAATTCTACCGTTTCATTGCCGAGTTCAATGGAACTCTCACTAAGAGGGGTTATTGCGCTCCAGGCTGCAGCATCATATACATCCATGGGAGTGGGTAGTTTGCGTTTAACTGATTCGATAAAGCCGTGCAATACAAAGAAATCCATGCCTCCATGACCGGCTCCTTCGGATTCTTTACTCCATCTTTTCCATAATGGGTGATCGTATTTATCGAACCATGTTTTTGCATCATCCCATTGATCATTTTTGCTGGTGCCTTCTACGTATACACTTTTATTAACGTCCATCCACAGGCCGTCGGTTCCCTGTACCCTGAAGCCCAGTGAATAGGGACGGGGTAAATTAGTATCATGCTCCAGCAATATCGTTTCGCCATTATAGCATTTGATATGCGTTGTAACTATATCACCCAGTTTAAAATTCACCTTCGCGTTCGGATGATTTTCTCCACCTTTCTTTACTACATAATTATGCAGGCCTCGTGATTTAGTGGAAAACGAGTTGAGCGATAAAAAGCGGTTTCCCCGGTTAATATCAGCCATCATTGCAATGGGGCCAATGCCATGCGTAGGGTATAGGTCACCGTTACGATGTACCGAATGATTCGTTCTCCACCTGGCTTCGGAAAATGCTTTTTCACCGAATTCAGCGCCACTGGCACCTCTTCCAGAATTAAACTTTACACCACGAAGGTCGTGCTGGTATCCTCCCTGCAAATGAATAAGTTCTCCGAAAATTCCCTGGCGTACCATATTTAATGCGGCCATCACATCGCGCCGGTAACAAACATTTTCCATCATCATAACATGAGCCTTGTTGTATTCCGCAGCTTTTACCACATCCCAATGCTGCTGTAAGGTGATGCCGAGTATTACTTCCGTGCCAACATATTTTACGCCTGCCGAAAGTGCCTCCAGGATCATGGGTGCGTGCCATTCCCATGGGGTGGCGATAATTATAGCGTCCAGGTCTTTCATTTCCAAAAGTTTGCGGTAAGCATAGTTGTCGCCCGTAAAAACCTTTGGCATCGGTTTGCCTGACTTTTTAATAATCTCGCCGGTCCTCTCAAGCATATAGCTATCCACATCACAAATAGCTACGATGTTTACGTCTTTGCGCATTAATGCAAGTGCCAGGTGCGACTGGCCACGCAGTCCTACACCAATCATCCCCAGTTTTACAATGGTATCCGTTTTATCTTTTGTTTTTGCCAACAGGTCATTGGCAGATAAAATGGAAAGCCCTGCTGTTGCCAGGGACACGTTTCTAACAAAATCTCTTCTGGATGCACTCATGATTGTTTTTTATTAAAAAATTAATAAGATAATTAGCCGGGAACTTATTGCTACAGGCCGTTAAGTTCAGTATATTTTTTTAATAATTAGCATATCAAACGATTGCGCGAAATTGAAAAGGAGGGGAACCAGTAACTGCCGCACCGCAAAACGACGATTCATTAAAAAGAAAAAGCCGGGAAATACCCGGCTTAATATCTTTCCTATAAATAATTACTTAAAACTTACTTAGTCACCGCCGCAACTGGTTTAGCTGCAGCCATATCATTGACCACATTTATCGCCTCGTTTAAATAAATATCATTTTTTAAACTCTTTCTCCAGGCAATCATACGTTCTTCTTTATCCTTATCGGAAGAAAATTTATTTTCTTCCCCTGTAAGCGTATTTACATTTATTTCTTTTGGTAATTTACTGATGAGTGCTTCCAATTCCTTATTAGTTGCGTTTATCTGCTTTTTGTCGTTGCGAAATTTCTCCAGCTGCAAAAAAT
Organism: Chitinophagaceae bacterium; assembly: GCA_039921525.1. Lineage (GTDB taxonomy): Bacteria > Bacteroidota > Bacteroidia > Chitinophagales > Chitinophagaceae > JADCRZ01. The sequence goes on from JBDSBP010000124.1 coordinate 25,687, forward strand.
ACACTTTATCATTTTGCTTCGCCAGCCACGCTGCATTCTTTTTTATAAGACTAAAAACACTGTTATTAGTTACTCTTGTATCACTTGCATTTTCAATTGATTTCAGATCATAGCCAGCTTTCCAGGGCATATAATCAGCGCGTTGAATGGTATCCCATGGTAATGCATCAGGATCATCTTTTTCGCGGATCTTTACATACTCCAGGTCATCTGGCAACACAATATCAGAATACACCCCTTTTAACTGCGTGGAACCACCGTTGATGCGATAAAACTTTTGCAATGTTAACTTGATAGTACCCAGTTCGCTGTTGGCAGCCAAAGCCGGACCAAGATCCCTGTCTAAACCAATATTTCGTTGAACGGTTCCCTTTCCGTATGTGGAAGAGCTACCTATGATCACTCCTCGCTTATAATCCTGTATGGCGGCTGCGAAAATCTCTGAAGCGGATGCGCTTAATTCATTTACCATTACAGCCAGGGGACCATCATATAAAATGCTTTTATCTTTATCCCTCAATACGCTTGGTTTACCATCGCGATCCTTAACCTGTACTATTGGTCCGTCTTCAATGAACAATCCTGCCATTTGAACAACATCATACAAAGAGCCACCACCATTAAATCGAAGGTCAAGAATGATACCGTCAACTTTTTCTGCTTTTAATTTAACTACTTCTTTTTTCACGTCATCGAAAGAACGGGCGCCTTTTGGATTTTCAAAATCTGCATAGAACTCACGAAGAAGTATATATCCAATTTTTGATTTGCCATTGTCTACAATTACACTGCGGGCAAAAGTTTCATCCTGCACTATTTCATCGCGTACCAACGGTACCACGTCTAAATCACCATCCGTTTTTTTAATTGTCAATTTTACTTCCGTACCTTTTTTACCACGAATTAATTTTACAGCGTCTTCCACCTCATATCCGGTAAGATCAACAGGTTCTTCATTTCCCTGCGCTACCTTGGTGATAATATCCCCGGCTTGTATCTTTCCGGATTTCCAGGCAGGACTACCGGCTATTAGTGTACCGATCTTAATTGTATTGTCTTCAAGTTTTAAAGAAGCACCAATACCAAAGAATCGCCCACTCATTTGTTCATCAAAAAAACGCTTATCAACTGGTGGGAAGAAAGTAGAGTGAGGGTCCATGGAATTAGTGATGATATTAACGAAATCATTAAAACGATCATCATCGCTAACCTTATTCTTAACCCGGCTATAAATTCTATCCATTATATGCAGCACTTTGCCACGGGCGTCTTTTTCCAGTTCCTCGTTAGTCTTGGAAACATATCCCTCTTTTCCTTTATTTTTTTCCTGGGTATCTAATAAGTCTGCATACCTGTCAAGCACCATATATTTAAGGCGTTTTCTCCAGGAATCTTTTCTTTCTGCTTCGTTTTTGGGGAAAGTTAATTTTTCAGGATCGAGTACCACAGTTTCATCCTTGGTAAAATCAAATGGTTGTGCCAGCAAATCTTTGTAAACTTTTTCTGTTTCCAGCATACGTTTCTTTATAAGCTCCGATACAGCGGGAACAAACAGCACAGGGCTACCCAATATTTCATCGTCGATGGTATTTTCGTATTTTTTCAGGTTATCCACATCGGCCTGAAGCAGTATATTTTTCATGGGATCTACTGCTTCCAGGTATTTTTTAAATACCTCTTTGGAAAATTTATCATTGATATCTTTTGGACTGTAGTGAATTTCCTTAATCATCTCACCTACATTCCTCAGAATTTTTTCATATTTCGAAGGGGGATTTTCAATGGTTCCAAATGTACGGAAGGCAATAAAAACCCCACATCCCAATAGCAAGAATAAAATGGGTAAACTTCTTTTACTAAACATATAATCTATAACTTTTGACATTTACGTAAAAATAACGAATAAATGCATTGAGTTGTTGTATGAAAAACCAATTAACATGGGATTAGGTAACATATTTTATGAACGGTTCTATGATAAAATTGAGCTGGGGTTCAGAAGGTTTCCTTTAACACAGTCGTCTTTATACGGAAAATATCAGGGTCTCCTTCATAATTAAATAAGAGGGTAAAAACGGGTCAGGGATGAGTTGAACAGATAAAAAAATCCCGGAAAACTGGTTCCGGGATAGACTGGGGTGAATGATGGGGCTCGAACCCACGACCCTCAGAATCACAATCTGATGCTCTAACCAACTGAGCTACAATCACCATTTGAGCTGCAAAAATAATGGAAAATGCTGCTCATTTCAAAAAAAATCTCACTTAGCTATATTGTTCATTGAGGCTTCCTAACCTTAACCATAAAACCTTGAACTTTAAACTATATTAGCTATTTAGCTTTTCTTTGCAGCCATAATAAATAGCTTAATGAGTTTTTGGCTGGTTTTGTTTCCTTTTGTTTCGGCATTATTAGGTTGGTGTTGTACCAAACTTGCCATTAAGATGCTATTCCATCCTCAATTTCCCAAAAAGATACTGGGAGGTACCGTACAGGGTTATTTCCCAAAACGCCGGTTTGCATTCTCCGCTTCAGCAGGCAATCTATTGAGACGGGAGCTAGATTCTTTCCAGGAGATAGAAAAAAAAATCCTCGATCCTTCTAACCTGCAAAAAATAATGCCGGAGATAGAGGAGCATATTGATTATTTCCTTCGCATAAAATTAAAAGATGCCATGCCCATGGTAGCTATGTTCGTTGGAGATAAAACAATCGTTCAGTTAAAAGAAGTATTCATGACGGAAATGCAAACGCTATTTCCTGTAATTATGGAAAGTTATGTTAAAGAGCTAAAGAAGAATCTTCAAATCGATGAAATCATCATTCATAAACTGGACTCTGTGCCGGGCATAAAAATTGAGTTGTTCTTTTTACGCATATTTAGAAAAGAATTTCGTCATCTACAACTTTTGGGAGCACTATTTGGTTTTGTAACAGGTGCTTTGCAGATAATTATCACTTTGTTGATAAATCGCTAGCAAGTTAAAATAGATTTAGACGTCTAAACTCCATATCTCTAAAATGCATTCAGTACAGAATAAGCCATTTATCATTTAAAATGCAGGCCTTTTAAGCAAATCGGTGAGATTTGAAGGCCGGAATTCGTCCAAATAATATTATTATGAAAAAAATTATTACTTTATTACTGCTCTCTGGTTTTGGATTTGTCTCTTTTGCTCAATACCCGGGAGGTGGACAAAGAGGCGGAGGGCAGGGAAGAGGTGGTGGCCAGGGAATGAATGTTGGTCATTTTTACGGTAAGATTGTAGATAAAAAAAATTCGAAAGGTATTTCTGCAGCATCGGTTCAGCTCATCCAAACTAAAATGGATACGGCTACCAAACAACCCAAAGATGTAATTGTAGCCGGCATGTTAACAAAATCAAACGGTGATTTCAGCCTGGAAAATTTACCGGTTATGGGTAATTACAAATTATCCATCACTGGCATTGGCTATAAACCCATCGAACAAAAAGTTGGTTTTACTTTAAAAATGGGCCCCGGTGCCGGTGGCATGGAACAGGCGATGAACGCCGTTGATAAGGATCTTGGAAATATAAAGATGGAGGAAGACGCCCAGGTATTAGAGGGCGTTACAGTTACTACATCAAAACCGCTTTTCACCATGGGGGTTGATCGTAAAATTTTCAATGTAGAAAAGAACCTGGTAAGCAGCGGTCAAACTGCCCAGGAATTAATGAAAAGCATTCCATCTATTAACGTTGACATTGATGGCAATGTTACTCTCAGGAACGCGGCGCCACAAATTTTCGTAGATGGCCGCCCTTCGACTCTTTCACTTGACCAGATCCCCGCAGACGCTATTGAAAGCGTTGAAATCATTACCAACCCATCCGCCAAATTTGATGCTTCAGGCGGAAACGCAGGTATCTTAAATATTGTACTAAAGAAAAATCGCAAGGCAGGGTACAATGGAAACATCCGCGCAGGTGTTGATTCAAGAGGCAAATTTAATGGAGGAGGTGATGTCAATATCAAACAGGGAAAAGTGAATTTCTTCGCGAGTGCAAACTTCAACCAGCGTAAATCGATTTCAAACAGCAGTATTTTTCGTCATAATCTTACTAAACCATTAGTAGATGTAGACCAGAAAAGTAAGGGTACCAACAACGGCAGTTTTGCTTTTGGCAGGGCCGGTATCGACTGGTTGATGGATAACAGGAATACATTGAGCTTTTCGGGTGTAATTGTAAACGGTAATTTTAGAAACGGCGATGAATTGAATTTTGATTCATCGGCCTCAAACTTTGTGTATACCCGCGGAAACCAACTCACCGAAACCAAGTTCAATTTTAAGAATTACGGATCGAGCATTAATTTCAAACATATGTTTGCTAAAGCCGGAAAAGATATTACTGCCGATTTAAATTATAACAGCAGTCAAAATGAAAATAACGGAACATATAAGACAAATCTTTTTTACCCTGATAATTCTGCAAAAGGAGCTACTCAAACACGAACAACATCTGGTAACGGTGCCAATAAGTTTTTTACGGCACAGGTAGATTACACGGATCCTATTACCGAAAATACAAAAATTGAAGCAGGAGGCCGGGTCGCTGTGAGGGATAATACTAGCATAAGTAATAATTATTTTCAAAATGGTACAGACCCAATTGTTTATAATCCTTTGTTGAGTAACAACTACCAATTTACAGACAGGGTGTATGCAGGATATGTTACTTTTTCCCAAAAGATTAAAACCTTAAGTTACCAGGCGGGCTTAAGGGCCGAAAGTTCTGATTATACCGGCACGCTCCTGCAGTCGACCAAGTCAACTTTTAGTACAAAATATCCGATCAGTTTATTTCCAAGTGTGTTTATTACAAAGCAGCTTGAACATAGCCAGGACATTCAAATCAACTACAGCAGAAGAGTTAACAGGCCCAATTTTTTTCAGTTGATTCCGTATACTGATATTTCTGATCCGCAGAATTTTACCAAAGGTAATCCCGCGCTGAAGCCGGAGTTTACCAATTCCTTTGAACTTTCGTACCAGAAAACACTTCCAAAAAATAACAGCATTCTTGTTTCAGCTTACTATAAACAAAGCACTGATTTGATCACTCGTTACACCTATCGTGATAAGGTAACCGATGTTAGTACAGACAGTGCGTACTTCACTACATATCTAAATGCCAACAGTAGCCAGGCTTATGGCCTTGAACTAACTTCCCGCAACCCGTTGACAAAATGGTGGGATATGACCACAAACGTTAATTTTTACAACTCAAAAATAAACGGAAGCAATATCGACAAGAGCCTGCAAAGCGAACGGCTCAGCTATTTTATTAAATGGAACAACAGCTTCAAGCTACCTGCAAATTTTAGTATCCAGTTTTCAGGCGATTACCAAAGTAAATCTGTATTACCACAAAGTAGTGGCCAGGGCGGTGGTGGCCGTGGCGGTGGTGGGGGTTTTGGCGGCGGTGGCTATGGCGGGGGTGCTCAACCGACAGCGCAGGGTTATGTTAATGCAAATTATGGCTTTGATGGCGCTATTAAAAAGGAATTTCTTAAGAATAAAGCGGCTTCACTCACCCTTAGCATGAACGATATTTTCAGAACTAAAAAATATAGTTATTATTCTGAATCTACTTATTTCACGCAAACCTCAACAAGAAGAAGAGATGCGCAGGTATTCCGGTTGAACTTTAATTACCGGTTTGGAAAGATGGATGTTTCTCTTTTCAAACGTAAGAACACAAGGGGTGGATTGGATACACCGGATGTGCCAATGGGGCAATAAGAGTCGTGAGGTATGAGGTATGAGTTTATCTATCAGCCGTCAGCTATCGGCTATCGGCTTTGATCACCAGGTTGGTCCGATGTCACGATGTAAATAACTTGGAAGTTATATAAAAGTCCCTCATGAATTGACCATTCAAACGTCAGGTGAGATAACTTTAAAAAGTAGCATGATTAACTCCTTAATTATTACCAACTTGGGTTAAGTTATATAGTAGGTGTGAGGTGTGAGGTATGAAATATGAGGTATGAATGAAAAGCAGTAGGGGCGGGACCAGGTTCCGCCCCTACTGCATCTGAAACGCATGGATTATTGTTTGATGCAAAAGAAATCGCACCTGAATTAGTTACAACAGGGCGGGCAAACCCTTTCCCCAATAACTTCATACTCCCAAAATCGAATATTGATAATTGATAATTAACAATTAACAATTAATTCTACTTTGACAAGTCATGAAGTTATTCTGTTGGTTCTGTCGCATGTCTGGGCAGCAAATATATTTCGCAGAGTTAAAGAATGTTCGAAATTGAACGGCGGCTCCGGTAATGTAAATTTGAATATGCCGACTACCTTCAACTGATAATAAAAGCCGGTTTAACTTGTCAAAGTAGAATTAATAATTAATAATTAATAATTACTACCTCTTGCCTTCAAGGTAAGTTTTTCCATTAAATTGATCTTCTATAGGCTTATTCAACACCCTATATAATTGAACAAAAGCAGAAATAACAAATATTATCGCAACTGTTATATTGATAGCGCGGTGGCTGGCCTTTAATTTATTAACCAGCCATTTGCCGGCGTAGATAAATATTCCCAATCCTATAAGTGTACCAACAGCTATACCCGCAGTATAAAAATTAAATTGTAGTTCAGATGGCCTCAGAACACCCGTGCTTAGTAAATAGGTGCTCCAGATAAACCAGAAAGGAATTTGTACAGGGTTTAATGCACTCATGGTAAAGCCAAGAAAAAAACGTTTCATTTTATTATTAAGAAGAATGTTTTTTTGATCACGGCTTTTGCGGGCGGTGATATAACTGCTGACGGCTAACGCAATAAATAAAAAAACGGTTACCCATTCCAGTATATAGAATAACCGCTTGTTCTCCAGTATCCAGTTCATTCCTTTTAATGATATCCTTACATATATAATTTCCACTAAGGCAACCCCCAGGGAGAATTTAACGGCATTCCGGCTATTTTCCTGAACAGAAATCTGCATGGCAGTAACATTGAGTGTGCCCAATGGCAGTGCGCCCAGTAAACTAATTACTAAACCGGTAAAAAATATCCGGACTATATCAAGCATTTTTGATAATTATTAATGATTAGTTGTTAATTGTTAATTGTTAATTGAAGTTAGGCGGATTTGAGGTTTCTCAATTACGTGGGTATAATATAAATCTAATTAAACTCATATCTCAACCCAATACTACAAACCATCTACTTCAAACCTTAAACCTCATCCTTATAGCTCATACCTCCTACCAATTACCTCATAGCCAGCTCATTTTTTTAAAGTATTTTTACTAAAATATTACGCATGCAGGTACCGCTAATGAGTGAATTATTGGCTAAGGGTGAAAGCCCTGAAGTATTATTCTGGGTGGGATGTGCTGGAAGCTTTGACCAGCGTGCTCAAAAGATTACCAAAGCATTTGTATCCATTTTAAATAAAGTCGGAATAAATTATGCGATTCTCGGTAAAGAGGAATTATGCACCGGTGATCCTGTAAGACGCGCAGGAAACGAGTTCATGTTCCAGATGATGGCTTACCAGAATATTCAAATCCTAAACAATTACAACATAAAAAAAATTGTTACCGCCTGCCCCCATTGCTTTAATACCATCAGTAATGAATACCCGGAATTGGGTGGTCATTACGAAGTAGTTCATCACTCCACATTTTTGCAACAATTGATTGATGGCGGAAAAATAAAAATGGTAGAGGGTGGCTTTTTCAAAGGCAAGCGCATTACCTATCACGACAGTTGTTATCTGGGCAGGGCTAATAATATTTACGAGGCACCACGAAAAGTGTTGGAAGCGCTCGATGCTGAACTGGTTGAAATGAAACGATGCCGTTCCAACGGCTTATGCTGTGGTGCCGGCGGTGCACAGATGTTTAAAGAAGAAGAAAAAGGAAAAGTACGGATCAATACTGAAAGAAGCAACGAAGCCCTGGAAACTGGTGCCAGTGTTGTTGCCTCCGCCTGCCCTTTTTGCAATACCATGCTAACAGATGGAATAAAAAGTCGCGAGAAGGAAAATGAAGTCGCCGTGCTTGATATTGCAGAGATCATTGCGAGGAGCATGGCGTAATGTGTATTAGATCATTTATAAATATCTTTCATTGATAATATTCATATGATGCTGAATATGACCGGCGCACAAAAACCCAATAGCGGCTACACTTAACTGATTGTTATTTGCCGTACCAGTATAATTCAATTCTTCATCAGTAAAAGATGCAAATAGAAATTTTGTAGCTTTTCTCAGGCTTCTAAATTCGTCTATCATGTCTTCCCAGTTGCGCGTAGATCCGTGTGACACAGCGGCCCAGTCATTTTCCTCAAAACCGGGAAGCGGAGAAGGGTCTTTCCTGGCAAACCATATGGCTCGAAAGCTGAAGACCCTTTCCGCGTCAATTACATGTTGCAACACTTCCTTGAGCGTCCACTTATCTGTTGCATATGAATAGTCAAATTTATACGCTGGAATTCCATTTAAAAGCTTCCTGAAAGTTTTACCATTTTTACTTAAAGCTTCATTTATATCAGTTTCTTTTACAAGGTTAATATACCTGCGGATGAAATCGGATGCCACGATATTATAGGTAGTTGCCATTTTTAAAAATTTATTAAAAATAATAAAAAAGTGCCGGAAACATTCCGGCACTTTTTATAAATAATGTTACTTATTCACAAACCCCTAGGCACGTTTCTCAGCTCAACATTTCAATCCTTCTTGTTTTTTAAAGTTGATTTTTGTAGTTTTTGTTTAGATTCCGGTTTTAAAGTAGAGGCTAATTTTAAAGCGCCATAAGCATTTAAAACGCCACCGGAGGTAGATATATCTGATAAAAGAACCATCTCATCACTTCCCGGTAATTTTACCTTGGAGGGGAGGGGAGTAGCTGATTTTTCGATCGCGTATTTTACCTGCTCAGGGCTTAAGTTGGGAAAATAACTCAGCACCAATGCAGCCACTCCGGCCACAACGGGTGAAGCCATGCTCGTTCCCTGTAAGTTACCGTACGCATTTCCACCAGGAAGCGTTGAATAAATTTTTGTGCCGGGAGAAAATACATCCACTTCTTTTTTGCCGTAATTAGAGAAGGAAGCCGTATAACTTTTAAACATAGGTTCAGCCAGGGGATCGCTGCTCGCGCCTACTGTAATCCAATTGGTTGCACGGGTTTTCGCAGCTTTAAAAGAGGGATTTGGGAAGTTGTCTGCGGTATCCACATCGGCAGCATCATTACCTGCAGCATGCACAAGCAATACTCCTTTTGAATCAGCGTAAAGAACCGCGCTGTCAACCCAATTCTTTTCAGGTGAAAAACTCTTGCCAAAGCTCATATTAATAACCCTGGCACCATTGTCCACTGCATAACGAATGGCCAATGCAATATCTTTATCGTGTTCATCGCCATCTGGAACTGCACGAACCATCATAATACGCACATTGTCTGCTATCCCATCCATACCTATTCCGTTATTCCTTTTTGCACCGATAATGCCTGATACATGGGTTCCGTGAAGCGGTGTTCCGGCCATTATATCATTATTGCCATAAAACCGGTCATCGAAGTTTGTTTCATCATCTTTAACAATCTCCGCACGATAATTTTCAGGTTCATTATTTAAAGACTCCTTCTTTTTTTGTTCCCCGGTAATATATTCCCGTAAGCCATCAATAAATTCTTTATTGGTTGTTTCCATCATATTGTTGGCTTTAAGCATATATAACACAGCCCCTTTTGCTTTCTGTTCATCTGAACCGGTGGGCGCAAATTTGTCAAGGTCTTTACCGGTATAGGTCTCCGTGCCAAGTGATTTACGAAGAATGCTATCTCCTCTTACCAATGTTTCCAGCATTCGCTGCATAATCATCATATCCATTCCGCCATCGGTAGCGTCTCCTTCGATCTTTGATTTTACTTTTAACCACTCCTGGTATTGCTCTTTTTCATCCGCGCTCATGGAAGTGCTGTCAATTATTTTATTGCTGAATATTTTTTTGAGTTTGTGGTACACCCTGGCTCCTTCATAGGAATCATTCTTCACATTTCTTCCATCCTTTCCTCCGATAAAATTCCATCCATGAACATCATCAATGTATCCGTTCTTATCATCATCAATACCGTTACCCGGAATTTCATTAGGATTCGTCCACAAAATATCTTTCAGGTCTTCGTGAAGTGTGTCTACACCTGAATCTATCACAGCAACGATAACAGGGGTACTTTTCTTGCCTTTCACAAAATCATACGCTTTGTCCAGGCTTATTCCATAATAACCATCTTTGTCTATATCCAGCAAATGCCAGCCCTTTGGTAATTCTTTGATTGAAGTACCCTGAGCAATAGACACCGAACTCACACAAAGCAGGGTTATTGCGATGCCCATCATCCCCAAAAATTTCTTCATACTTTTTTCAATTTATCGTTTTGTAAATAACCTGCGAATTTCTGTATTATTTATTGGATATAGTTATCACTTGCAGAAAATTAAGATTAATTTATCAGGCATTATTTACAAATCGAACCTGATACCTTGCGCCAGCGGCATTTTGTCGCTGTAATTAATGGTATTGGTTTGACGTCTCATATAGGCCTTCCAGGCATCGCTGCCACTTTCACGCCCGCCTCCTGTTTCTTTTTCCCCACCGAACGCACCGCCTATTTCGGCACCGCTGGTACCAATATTAACGTTTGCAATACCACAATCACTTCCTGCAACTGACAGATAAAGTTCTGATTCTCTCAGGTGGTTGGTCATTATTGAAGAAGATAAACCCTGGGGCACATCATTTTGCATAAAAATGGCTTCTTCAATAGTATTGTATTTAATAACGTAAAGAATAGGTGCAAAAGTCTCCTGCTGAACAATATTGAAACTATTTTTTACTTCGGCAATACATGGTTTAACGTAACATCCACTTTCAAATTGGTCTCCTTCCACAAGACCGCCTTCAATAATAAAGTTCCCACCCTCCATTTTGCACTTCTTAATAGAGTTGAAATAATTATCTACTGCCATTTTATCAATCAACGGACCCACATGATTTTTTTCATCCAATGGATTGCCGATCCTTAACTGCTTATAGGCATTTACCAGTTTTTCTTTAAAGCTGCTGTACACTTTTTGCTGGATAAAAAGGCGACGGGTACTGGTGCAGCGTTGTCCGGCCGTTCCAACAGCGCCAAACACACATGCGGGTAACGCTATGTCAAGGTCAGCATGTTCAGAAATGACGATAGCATTATTACCACCAAGTTCTAACAGGCTTCTTCCAAGCCTTGCGCCTACTGCCGCGCCTACTGCCTTACCCATGCGGGTTGAGCCGGTAGCTGATACAAGCGAAATGCGGTTGTCGTTACTAATCCATTCACCGGCTTCTTTATTTCCAATTACCAGGCAGCTCACACCCTCCGGAACAGCATTTTTTTCAAATACTCGGGCTGTTATATGTTGACAGGCAATGGCACAGAGGGGAGTTTTTTCAGAAGGTTTCCAAACACAAACATCGCCACAGACCCATGCCAGCATCGCGTTCCAGCTCCAGACGGCCACAGGGAAATTAAAGGCAGAGATAATGCCTACTATACCAAGGGGATGATATTGCTCATACATCCGATGGCCGGCACGTTCGCTATGCATGGTAAATCCATGTAATTGCCGCGAAAGACCTACTGCGTAATCACAGATATCGATCATTTCCTGTACTTCGCCCAACCCTTCCTGCAAACTTTTACCCATTTCATAAGAAACCAATTTCCCCAATTGTTCTTTATTTTGTCTTAATGCCTCTCCAATCTGTCGCACAATTTCCCCTCTTTTGGGAGCAGGCCAAAGCCGCCATTCCTTGAAAGCGCTCGTTGCCTTGTTCATCATCTTTTCGTAACCATCGCTATCAGAAATGGATACAGCGGCAATTAACCTGCCATCAACGGGAGAAAAAGATTCAATTGTTTCACTTCCGGAATCCAGCCATTGCAGGCCTGTTGAGACACCTTTGTTACTCGCCGAAATATTAAAATGTTTTAAGAAATCCATAATAGAGGCAAATTACGAATTAATCAATAGCTATCAGCTGTCAGCTATCGACCGTCAGCTTTTGGCTAAGTAACATTTTGGCTTGTACATCCCTTAATAAACAATTATGTTAATTAGGTATCCTTCCAACGCTTTTTGCCGATGGCCGAAGGCTGATAGCTCATTTCAACGCCAGCCTGAACTTATACCAGGTCACATCTTATTTTAGCAGGGCCGCTCTGTCAGCAGAGCTAGTTGAACTCCTATTCTGGCTGCCGCTACCCATAGATCTTGCGCCGCCCATGCCGCCGCCTCTACCGCCTCCCATACCTCGTTCACCGCCCATGCCTCTTGGGCCTCCGCCTCTTCTGGCAACACGACTTCCACCACAACCACCGCTGTTTTGAAAACCTTTTATAACGATACCTACACTAAAATTTTTCATGGTATCAATTACTCTGAGTGGATATCCCAGTATATTTTTAATGGGTACAGCAGCCTCATAAACCAGTGTCATGTCAAACATAAACTGTCGGTTATTTTGGCTATCAGCTATCAGCAGTCAGCTATCAGGAAAACAATGCTAGAATTAGTTTCCTCCTGATAGCTGAAGGCTGAAGGCTGATAGCCAAAGCGTCATTTTAGGGTTGACATAACACTAGATTATTGTCAGTATCTATTTTCATCGCAAGTTGAATAACCTGTTTATCATTCAGATCATAAGAACGGTTTTCAAAATGTTGAAATCCGGTAATCGTATAAGTAGAAGATTGCAATAGCATTTCTTCTTTGCGCGATCTTTTATTTACATTTCCGCCATCGGCCGTGCGTTCTTTAGTGTCGTCGGATTTGGGATACGCCGGGCTCTTCCCGGGAAAGTTAATGCCAATATTTTTACTGTCACCGCCTGCGGGATCAAAATAAACAGTCATGCCCATGCGAAGTATTTTCTGTTCAGTCGCCTCGTCCTTACATAGCAAGTCTATATAAACATTCTCTCTATCATTAGTAATTGAATATTGAATGGTACCCGGTTTATTTCCAAAACGTAAAGGAAGATCCCAATCATTTAGATCGGCATTTGCCGTTACGGAACTCTTTTGAAAGGTTCCTTCGGCATTTAATTTATGGGAGCAATAGTTACAAAGAATAATTGAAAAAAAGGAGAAAACAAACAATAATGTTTTTTGCATGATCGTATTTTAGACGATCATAAAAGTATTGTGATGGGTAACATTTAATTGGAAACGAGATTGAATTAACGCTATAATAACGAGCCATTCCGGCAAAAGCATCATATGTTACATATCTATAAAAAGTAGTCAGCCTTAGCCTATCATTTACCTGACATTTTTCGGATAGGGGTTTTCTGCAAAATAAGAAGGTACAGGTATCAGGCTGCTTCCCCAATAAGATACAATCGTTTTAAACATCAACTGAATATCTTTAAAATCAGTGGGTTTTTGAAAGTAACCCTGGATAGAACTATTGTAAGCGCTAAAAATATGACTAATATGAGATGAAGTTGAAAAGAACAAAAATGGAATACTTTTCAGACTTAAGAAATTCTCTTTATTCAATTCTGCCCTGAGTTCAATACCATTCATTTTTGGCATGTTTATATCACACAAAATAAAAAAACAGGGGTCAATACTGATCTTCAGGTACGCTAGTGCTACCTCTGCAGATTGAAATAGTAAAATTTCGTTTTTGAGATGTAGAGAGTCAAATGCCAGTTTGTATGTTTCCAAATCCTCCATATCATCATCAATAAGGATAATGGGACCGATCTTTTCCATGAACACGAGGTTTTAGTCTCTTAAGTTAACCTATAATTTCAAAGTAATCATATATGTTTAACTTACGTGTGTTCACATCTATGCGGCAACCTTTTAAGAGGTGTGAGGTATGAGGGATGAGTATGGTTATCAGCTATCGGCTATCAGCTATCGGCTTTGGTTACCAGGTTAGTCCTATGTTTCAATGTCAATAACTTGGAAGTTATATAAAAGCTATGAGATATGAGATTGATAAAATAAGCCTGCTAAATTTATTAATCTCAAACTCACTCATTAACCATTAACCATTAATAATTAATAATTAACAATTAACTAATACTGCTCGCTATCATTTGGGAAATCCTTCTTTTTAACGTCGATGATATATTGCTTCACAGCATCAGTAATCTGTTTGTTAAGGTTTAAATACTGGCGCAGAAAACGGGGTTTGAATTCAGTATTGATGCCCAGCAGATCATGCATTACGAGCACCTGTCCATCACAAAATTTTCCGGCGCCAATACCAATCGTTGGAATTAATAAACTTTCTGAAACTTCTTTAGCCAGTAATGCAGGAATTTTTTCCAGCACTATGGCAAAGCATCCGGCCTCCTGCAAAAGCAGTGCATCCTTTTTTAGTTTTTCTGCTTCTTCAATCTCCTTCGCTCGTACGGTATATGTGCCGAACTTATAAATAGATTGTGGAGTTAATCCTAAATGGCCCATCACGGGTACACCCGATGAGAGGATTCGTTTAATGGATTCCAGTATTTCTTCACCACCTTCGAGCTTAATAGAATGTGCACCTGTTTCTTTCATAATGCGGATCGTAGAGCTCAACGCTTCTTTTGAATTACCCTGGTATGAACCGAAGGGAAGGTCTACCGTTACAAGGCTTCGGTTAATTCCTCTTACTACTGAAGAAGCATGATAGATCATTTGATCTAATGTGATGGGCAAAGTTGTTTCATGGCCCGCCATAACATTACTCGCTGAATCTCCAACCAACACAATATCGATACCCGCATCATCAAAAATTTTAGCAAAGGAAAAGTCATAAGCCGTAATCATGGAGATTTTCTCTCCATCAGATTTCATTTTCTGCAGCGTATGGGTGGTAACTTTTTTAATTTCCTTGTGAATGGACATGGATGGGTAGTTTAAAGTTTAGAATTCAAGGTTTAAAGTTAGGGCAGTTCGTTAGTTTGATAGTTCGCCCCTTCGTTAATTCGATTGTTCGTTAATTAGTCGTTCGTTAATTAATAGATCGTTCGTTCATTTTTCTTCCTCATACCTCACACCTCATACCCCATGCCTCACACCTCCATCTCCTGCATCATAAGTTCCTTGTATAAATGCTGAATCAATCCATCGGCCAACCCGATTTTGGGAACAAATATTTCCTCGGCATCCGCCCAACGCATTACGTTTACATATATCAGCAAGGCAGGTACAATAACGTCTGCCCTGTCTTCCCGCAGGCTATACAATTTCATTCGCTGGTATAATGGCACACTGCTGAATTCTTTATGATACTCTTTCAGCAATTCAAACGACAAAGGCTTCCCATCTTTTTTCTTTGACATAGAAAAAACTTTATTGATATTACCCCCTGTGCCAATGGCCACCAGGTTCTTATATGATTTGGTTTTATCGCGAATAAAATCCCTAAGCCTGTTCCATTGAGATTCTCCCACCTGGTTTTTTAATAAGCGGATGGTGCCTATATCAAATGATTCTTTAAATATCATTTGATTGTCGTAAAAAAGAGTAAGTTCAGTGCTGCCGCCACCTACATCAATATATAAATAAGGATGATCTTTGTTTAAATTTTCTGCGATATGACTCTCATATATAACCGCTGCTTCTTCCTCGCCGGTGATCACTTCTACGAGTATACCGGTGTCGTCTTTAATTCTCTTTAACACTTCAGCGGCATTTGTTGCGTCTCTCATAGCTGATGTGGCGCAGGCCTTGTAATGTTTTACGTTGTATACCTCCAGCAGGTATTTGTATGCGTTAAGGGTTTGTATAATCATCTCCTGCTTTGCGGGAAGTATCTTTTTATATTCAAATACGTCGAAGCCCAAACGAAGAGGAACCCGGATCAGGTTGAGTTTATTAAATGCTGGAGGGGAACCGCTGATTTTAACCACCTCGGAAATTAAAAGCCTTGCCGCGTTACTTCCGATGTCTATTGCTGCCAGTCTCAAAATAATAGGTGTTTAAATTATGAGATAATAGATATTTCCCCGGCGGAAACATCCTTTATTTCCTGCGCCTGTTTTTTATCCTGCTGACTGATTGATAAAAGATAATTATAAGTATCGATCTGTGATCTTACTTTAACATCCCTGTCCATATCGTATTTAACATACTCATTACTCAGGTCATTATTTAGAATACGAGCTTTTACATTATCACTTAACTGGATATTCAGCATCTTTTTCAATACTTTTTTAATGCCTTCATCAAAAATTGGACAGGTTGCTTCCACGCGGTGATCGAGGTTGCGTACCATCCAGTCTGCTGAAGATATAAAAACTTTTTCTTTGCCGCCATTGTGAAATATGAATACCCGCGCATGTTCCAAATATTCATCGATTATACTAATGGCTGTAATATGTTTTATAAATTTTTCGTTTTCAGTAAACATGCAGTTTATTCCCCGGATAATCATTTTTATCTCCACGCCTTCCTTTGCTGCTTCGTATAATTTTTCAATGAGTTCATCATCGGAAAGGGAATTCATTTTAAGCAGGATGGATGCAGGGTAATCGGCTTTGGCACTCTTTATCTCCCGGTTAATCATTTTTAATAATTCTTTGCGCAAACTGGTTGGGCAGGGTATTAGCGTAGTGCATTCTTTCAAAAAATGAAGACCGTCCTTAGGCTTTTCCAAAAAATTAAACATACGGTTTACATCGGCCATAATATGACGATTAGCCGTCAAGAGGCAATGATCGCCATACAGCATGGCGGTCTTTTCATTCAGGTTACCGGTACTTACAAAACCATAATTAATAGTTAGGTTATTAACCCGTTTTTTTATTATGCAGATCTTTGAATGAACTTTCATTTCGGGCAAGCCGATGATTACTTTTACGCCTTCATCTTCCAGTCGCTCCTTCCATTCAATATTGGCTTCTTCTTCAAACCTTGCTCGTAGTTCAAGCATCACCGTTACATGTTTGCCATTTCGAACCCCGTTGATCAGGGCGTTCACTATTTTTGAATTTTGCGCCAGCCGGTAACAGGTTATTTTAATGGAAGTAACATTCGGATCAATAGCCGCTTCGCGCAGCATATCAATTACCGGGTTAAAGGAGTGATACGGAAAGTGAAGCATGATATCTTTCTCCAGTACCGTATCGGTAACTCTTTTTGAATTCGCCAGCAGGGGGTGTTGAAACGGTTTTTTGCGTTGGCCCTTTTTAGGAAAAACACTATCCGGAAAATCCATAAAGTGCCGGTAATTATGAATACGGCCGCCAGGAATTAAATTGTCTTTCTTTGTTAAGTTCATCCGGCGCATAAGGTATTCCAATAGCCCGGGATCTATTTCTTTGTCGTAAACAAACCGCACGGGTTTGCCTTTACGCCGGTTCTTCAGTCCTTTCTCAATTTTTTGGATGATGGAAGTGTCCACATCTGTGTCCATATCAAGTTCGGCATCCCTGGTTACTTTAAAAATCCATGAATCATATTTGTCGTACCCGAAATAAGAAAAAATGGAAGGCAGGTTATAACGAATAACATCTTCCAGTAAAATAATAGCGTGTTCCCCGGGTGGAGAGGGAAGCAATACGAACCTTCCCAACGTTTTTCCCGGCACTTCGATAATAGCATATTTTTGCGAATAAGCGGAATCCTGCCGGGAAAGCACTACTCCCAAAAAGATGGATTTATCCCTGAGATAGGGGAATTGCTGAATGCTTTCTATCATTAACGGGATAGTATTGGAACGCACTTCTTCTTCAAAATACCGGATAACAAATACCCGTTGCTCGCGGTTTAACTGTTTTTCCGTAAGAATGAAAATTTTTTCTTTTTCGAGTTCCTGGGAAATACTATCCCATATCCTGTTGAATTCGCTTTGCTGGCGTAATACAGTAGATTGAATTTCTTCCAGGATCTTATCGGGCGACTGTTCCAAATGCATATGTGATTTATTGCCCAGAGCCATCATACGTTTTAAGGTTGCCACCCTTACCCTGAAAAATTCATCCAGGTTGTTAGAGAATATTCCCAGGAACCGGATACGCTCTCTTAACGGAACGCTTTGATCGGCCGCTTCCTGTAATACCCTTGCATTGAACGATAACCAGCTGATATCCCTAACTATAGTTCTTCGTTTTGTATCCGTCATTTAAATCCTTTTGTTAAAGGTAAAACCAGTAGCTTAACTAATAAATTAAATAAATCTACATTCGCGTGTATAACGCAATATTATTAATTAATTTATGGAACAACCTTTTAACGCTGTAAATGGTGATTTTCACGATAAATTGGAGGCGTTGGCATTGGAGAAGAAGCAATGTGAGGTGATTTATTTCAATACCGGGGGAAGAGTAGTTACATGGGGCCGGGTAGAAAGCCTCTATCAAAGCGGGGAAATGGAATTTTTACAAATGCAATCCGGCCTTGAGATACGTTTGGATAACCTCATCCAGGTAGACGGCCTGTTGGCGCTTCCTGTTTGTTGACTAATCCCGGTTTCAGGCATAATTCGAACAAACTGTAATTTGTTTTTGGATATTAGATTGTTTTAACGACCTTTGCCGTCCAAAATTTTGTCGAATCATGGCTAGAGTATGTCAGGTTACAGGTAAAAGACCCCGTTCGGGAAACAGTGTTTCCCATTCCAATATAAAAACCAAGCGGAGGTTTCTGCCAAACCTTAAAACAAAGAGGTTTTTCTTAGCAGAAGAAGATACCTGGATAACGATAAAGTTATCAACAGACGCAATACGGACCATTAATAAAAATGGTTTATATGCTGTAGTAAAAAAAATGAGACTCCAGGGACAAAAAATTTAAATTTACTTCCCATTCCCGGGTTAGTAAAAACAATAAAATCGTTTAAAAATGGCAAAGAAAGGAAGCAGAGTTCAGGTTATCATGGAATGTACCGAGCATAAAAATAGTGGTCTGCCAGGTACCAGCCGCTATATCACAAACAAAAACAAGAAGAATACCCCAGAACGCCTGGAGTTGAAAAAATATAATCCTATTCTTAAGAAGGTTACTGTACACAAGGAAATCAAGTAATTTCTCTCTCTCTCTCTTAAAGGATTGATATCTGATAATTTTCTATAACTGACAACATACAATAATGGCAAAAAGTGCTAAAACAGCGATAAAGACCAAAGATCAAAAGGCTGCCGCAGAAGCTAAGAACTGGACAAAAGTTATTAAAGCAATACGCAGCCCCAAAACAGGCGCCTACACATTTAAAGAGGCAATTGTGCACAAAGACAAAGTGAAGGACTTCCTGGCAGACAAATGAAAATAAGATATTGCATAGAGAAGCTGTTCTGTTACCACGGAACAGCTTTTTCAGTTTAAAAAGCTGAAGCTTTAATCAGGTATGAGGTATGAGGTTTGAGCTATGAGGTAGGAAATCAGGCTGAATTTCAACCCGTTTTCCTATCTTTCGTTGCGAAATACCCTCGCTCATACCTCATACCTCACACCTCACACCTATTCACCATGGGATTATTCGATAAACTATTCGGTAAAAAGGAGAAAGAGAGTCTCGACCAGGGTCTTCAAAAGACCAAGGAAAATTTCTTTTCAAAAATTACCAAAGCCATTGCTGGTAAAAGCATCGTAGACTTAGAAGTACTCGATGAATTGGAAAATGCCCTGATTGGCGCGGATGTAGGACTTGAAACAACTATCAAGATCATTGATAAAATAGAAACAAGAGTAGCAAGAGATAAATATGTTAGCACGGGAGAGCTGAATAAAATACTGCAACAGGAAATTGAAGAATTACTGATAGAACCAACCGAAACCAATACCTACCGTTTTACTTCACCGCTTCCGGCCAGCCCGTTTGTTATAATGGTAGTTGGTGTAAACGGTGTTGGTAAAACAACCACCATAGGTAAACTTGCCTTTAATTTTAAAAATGCGGGTAAATCCGTTTTATTAGGCGCTGCGGATACATTCCGCGCTGCTGCTGTGGACCAGTTAACCATTTGGAGCGAAAGAGCCGGTGTGCCCATTGTTAAGCAGGGTATGGGCTCCGATCCCGGTGCCGTGGCGTTCGATACCGTTCAAAGTGGTATTGCAAGAGGCACGGATATCATTATAATCGATACAGCGGGGAGATTGCACAATAAGGTTCACCTGATGGAGGAATTAAGTAAGATGAAACGGGTTGTCAGTAAACTGCTTCCCGATGCACCGCATGAAATTTTGCTGGTGTTGGATGGCTCAACCGGCCAGAATGCCTTAGAGCAGGCTCGTCAGTTCACTGCTGCCACAGAAGTCACCGGGTTGGCCATTACCAAACTGGACGGTACAGCTAAAGGCGGTGTGGTATTAGCCATCGCTGATCAATTTAAAATCCCTGTGAAATTTATTGGCACGGGTGAAAAAATAACTGATCTGCTCATTTTCAATAAACATGAGTTTGTTGACAGCCTTTTTAACCTCGAAACATTAATATAAGTGCTTTTGTCTGAACCACGGATGGAAATGATTAAGGGATTAGTATGATTGATAGGTATGATGCAGGTATATAGAATCATAATTATCATTTTATCATTTCCATCAGCGGTTCAGACAAAATGCATCAGCTTATAGATAAAAGCGTCAGCGGTTCAAAGTAACTTTACAGCTTCATGAAAACGAAAACACTAAAAAGAGATAAGGTTAATATTATCACGCTTGGCTGTAGCAAGAATATGGTCGATAGTGAGGTACTGGGTGGCCAGTTATTTGCCAACGACATCCAGGTTGTTCATGAGAGCGCTAGAAAAGATCATAATATTGTTATCATCAACACCTGTGGTTTTATAGATAAAGCCAAAGAAGAATCTGTTAATACGATTCTTGACCAGGTGGAATTAAAAAGAAGAGGTAAAATTGATAAAGTTTATGTTACCGGGTGCCTGAGCGAGCGGTATAAGAATAACCTGGAACAGGAAATACCCGAGGTGGACGCCTATTTTGGCACATTTGAATTACCACAGATCCTCAAAAAATTTGAGATTAATTACCAGACTGAACTAGTAGGAGAGCGGTTAATAAGTACACCTTCTCATTATGCATACCTGAAAATTTCCGAAGGCTGTAATCGTACCTGTGCTTTTTGCGCCATTCCGCTGATGCGCGGATCTCATGTAAGTAAACCCATAGAACTATTAGTGGCGGAAGCGGAATTACTCGTGAGAAAAGGTGTGAAGGAAATAATGCTTATAGCCCAGGAACTCACGTATTATGGCCTGGATATTTATAAGAAAAGAGCCCTTCCCAGGCTCTTGCACGCCCTGGCTGATATTAAAGGGTTAGAATGGATTCGATTGCATTACGCCTACCCGTCAAAATTTCCACTCGACATATTAGACGTTATTCGTGAAAGAGATAATATTTGTAATTACCTGGATATGCCTCTTCAACATGCCAGCGACAGGATGCTCGAGGTAATGCGCAGGCAAATAACGAATGGAGAAATGAGCGAGTTGATTGATACGATTCGGGAAAAAGTGCCTGGAATCTGCCTGCGTACAACATTAATTGCAGGCTTCCCGGGAGAAACACTGGATGATGTGGAAGAAATGAAAGTATTTTTACAAAAACATCGTTTTGATCGGGTGGGTATATTCTCATACAGCCATGAAGAAGGCACCAGCGGTTTTACGTTGAATGATGATATACCAGACCAGGAAAAAGAGAGACGCGCGCAGGATATTATGCAGGTGCAGCAGGAAATCAGTTATGAAAAGAACAAGGAGAAAATTGGCAAAATTTTCAAAGTCATTATAGATAAAAAAGAATCCGGACGGTATATCGGGAGAACAGAATTTGATAGCGTGGAAGTAGATAATGAAGTGATTATTTCTTCATCCGATAAATTAATCATTGGCGATTTTGCGCAGGTCAGGATTACAGGCGCTTTTGATTATGATCTGGAGGGAGAATTAGTGTAGATCAGGTTCCACAGGGTATTTAATGTTTGCCTTTGGCGATTGCAGGGGCAGGGCTTACCCCCTCCCTGTTACATTTAGTATGTCTATGATTTTATTAAGTTACTTTATAATATTCTAATCGCCACTTGTGCAGTCATCGCAGGGGCAAGCCCCGCCCCAACAAACGCCCTGATATAATCACAGCCCTGAAAATTCATTACTATAAAAGTAAAACTACAATACCTTATTTCTCCCTATGCAAATTGCAGTAGGGTAAGATCAAAATTGTATTAGTTTTGACTAATAGTTCCTAGCCCTGTATTCTGGCGTTAGATTACTTTTGTGCAGGTTGAACTGGGTGTTTTTAACTAAACAGCTCTTGTTCAACTTATTAAAGCGAAAAAAAATATTATCTCATTAAAATCATAATTATGAGTTTTACACCTGCCACCATACAAGAGATTAATGCCACGATGGAAGCCGCTGCCAAGGCTTTTGTATTGTATAAAAAAACAGCGCCTGAACAAAAAGCGCTTTTTTTGGAAGCAATCGCCGCCGAAATAGATGTTCTGGGCGATGCCCTGGTTCTTAAAGCGTCTGAAGAGACGAACCTTCCTGTACCGCGTTTAATGGGAGAGAAAGCCAGAACCACCATGCAATTGAGAATGTTCGCTACCATGCTCCGGGAAGGTAGTTGGGTAGAGGCTTCCATTGATACGGCGATTCCGGATCGCGCACCGCTTCCAAGGCCGGATCTCCGCAAAATGTTAGTCCCTTTAGGTCCTGTAATTGTATTTGGCGCCAGTAATTTCCCCTTTGCTTATTCAACGGCTGGTGGCGATACCGCTTCTGCTCTTGCTGCCGGTTGCCCGGTTGTTGTAAAAGCCCACGGTGCCCATAGTGAAACTTCCCTGATGGTTTTTTCGGCCATTCAAAAAGCGATTTCCCGGTGCAATATGCCGGAAGCCGTGGTTCAGCATGTATACGGCGAAAATGAAGAAGGAAAGGCGCTCGTTCAACACCGGGTTACATCTGGCGTTGGATTTACTGGTTCCACCGCGGGGGGAATGGCACTTGTAGGGTATTCACGCGACAGAAAATCTCCTATCCCCGTTTTTTCAGAAATGGGCAGTGTGAACCCTGTTATTTTTCTGCCGGACACGCTGGCAAAAAATACGGCACAGCTTGCAAAATCTTTTGCCAGTTCCATAACGCTTAGCATGGGGCAATTTTGTACTAACCCGGGCTTGATGATGGCAGTGGAATCCGACGATCTGGATAGGTTTTTACAATTGCTGGAGGAAGAGATCCGGGGGGTTAAACCGGCCCGCATGTTAAACACAGGCATTCATAAATCTTATTTTGAGAAAATGAAACATGCCCTCGGCCAGCCGGGCGTTCAGCATTCTGAAACAGAAATAGTTGCAGGCGAGATGGAAGCATTACCCCATATAGCTCATGTAAAAGGCAGGGTATTTCTGGATAACCCGGTACTTCATGAAGAGGTGTTTGGCCCTTATTCCATTATGGTTAAATGTGCAAACCTGCACGAATTACAACAAGCATGGCAAGCTGTTAGCGGCCAGTTAACCACCACAATGGTAGGTACAGATACTGACTTTAAGGAACATAGGGAGTTGGTTGACATAGGTACCCAAATTGCTGGTCGAATTCTTTTCAACGGAGTGCCGACGGGCGTGGAGGTGTGCGCCAGTATGGTTCACGGTGGCCCTTACCCCGCAACTACCGACAGTCGCTTTACAGCAGTGGGTATTAATGCTGTAAAACGCTGGGTGAGGCCTGTTTGTTTCCAGAGCTGCCCGGAATATTTACTGCCGGATGAACTTAAAAATTTCAATGAAAGAAAAATCCTGCGACTGGTAAATAATGAATGGAGCAAAGAATCCATTTAACTATAGTATTCACTTATGATTTTTGCGCGCAACTGATTAAATTGACCGAATTTAAAAATATATGCAATGAATCGCTTGTCTTTAAAAATACTTATTCTTGCTTGCTGTCTTATTGTTGGTTACGGTTTACGGGCCCAGACAATTCATCCGGAACTGGAGCCGATTTCTTTTTCTAATGTTACCATAACAGATAATTTTTGGAAGCCCAAAATGGATAAGGTCGCCACAGCCACGTTGCAGGCTTGCATCTACCAGACAGAAGAAAAAACGGCCCGCATCCGGAATTTTGAAAAGGTAGCAAGGAACAAAGGCGAACAACATGAAGGCATTTTTTATGATGACAGCGATGTCTTTAAGGCTTTAGAAGCGATATCTTATTCTCTTAAAAATAAACCTGACGCCGGGCTCGAAAAAAAAGCGGATGAATGGATCGGTAAGATAGCTGCTGCCCAACTGCCGGATGGTTACCTGAATACCTATTTTACCCTTCATGATCTCAGTAAGCGCTGGACAGACATGAGCATGCACGAAGATTATAATGGAGGGCACATGATAGAAGCGGCCGTTGCCTATTATGAAGCCACTGGCAAAAGAAAATTCCTGGACGTTGTTATCAATTGGGCCAACCATTTCGATTACCTATTTGGCCCTGGTAAAAAACACTGGGTAACAGGTCACCAGGAACTCGAACTTGCCCTTGTAAAGCTATATAAAGTTACAAAAGAAGATAAATACTTAAAACTGGCACATTGGCTGCTGGAGGAGAGAGGCCATGGATTTGCCCATGGATACACCTGGACGGATTGGAAAGATACCGCCTATGCCCAGGATGTTAAACCGGTAAAGGATCAGACAGAAATTACCGGCCATGCCGTACGGGCAATGTATCTATATATCGGCGCTGCAGATGTAGCCGCTTTTACGGGTGACCAGGGTTATTTGAAAGCTATGAAGACGGTTTGGGAAGACGTTGTTTACCGTAACATGTATATAACCGGGGGGATCGGCTCTTCCGGGGGTAATGAAGGTTTTTCAAAAGACTATGATCTTCCCAACGAACAGGCTTATTGTGAAACCTGTGCCTCGGTAGGAATGGTTTTCTGGAATCAACGAATGAACTCTTTAACAGGAGAAAGCAAATACATAGACGTACTGGAACGAAGTTTGTATAATGGCGCACTGGATGGCTTATCACTTAGTGGTGACCGTTTCTTTTATGGTAATCCATTAGCATCAACCGGAAAAAATGCCCGGAGAGAATGGTTTGGCACCGCGTGCTGCCCCGCTAATATTGCGAGGCTGGTGGCTTCGCTGGGAGATTATGTGTATGCAAAATCCGGGGATGGTATATGGGTGAATTTATTCGTTGGCAGTAACACCACTATCCCCCTGGCTAAAGGAAATGTACCTGTGAAAATGGAAACAAATTATCCATGGGAGGGGAAAGTTACCTTATCTTTCAACCCGGTTAAGAAAATCCGCTACGCCTTACATATCAGGGTACCAGGCTGGGCTCAAAATGAAGCGGTACCAGGAAATTTATATAGTTTTTTAGGTACAAAGGAAAGCGGTATCTCTGCAATGCTAAACGGTCAACCCGCTACGTACAAAACAGAAAAGGGATATATTGTTATAGACAGGGAATGGAAAAAAGGGGATGTGATTGAACTTACACTGCCAATGGATGTTCAACGAATCGTTTCTAATGAAGAAGTAAAGTTCAATGTAAACCGGGTAGCTTTGCAAAGGGGTCCACTGGTATATTGCGTGGAAGGAGCCGATAATAATGGGAAGGCATGGAACCTGGTGATACCTGATAATGTAAAGTTTACAACACAGCAACTAGATGTACTTACTGAGAAGGTGATATCGCTAAACACAGAAGCGCCGGTGCTCGAAATAAGTGCGGACGGCATGACGGTGAACACTATTAAAAAAACAATAACGGCTATTCCTTATTATGTTTGGTGTAATCGTGGAAGCAACCCGATGCAGGTATGGATACCAAGAAAGATCAGCGATATAAAACTATAACTTTAAACATAAAACCATCTCAACGAAAACATATGAAAAATTTCATTCAGCGTACATTTGGTTTTGCTGTGTCAGGTTGTTTGGCGCTATCATCCTGCGGCAATAACGAAACCAAGAATACTGAAAATAAAAATGATTCCACATCTGCTACACCAACATCCCAATCAACTATGAATACACAAAGTCCACAACCTTATGGAAAATTTGATGATAAAGAAGTATTACAATATACGTTAACCAATTCAAAAGGAGTAGCGGTAAAGGTTATTAACTATGGCGGCATAATCACCGACATCATGGTGCCCGACAGAGAGGGTAATCTCGGAGATGTAGTATTGGGGTATGATTCATTATCAGGATACCTTCAAAAAGGCAACCCTTACTTTGGAGCCCTGGTAGGGAGATATGCTAACCGTATCGCCAAAGGAAAGTTTTCCGTAGAAGGTAATACATATACGCTCGCTGCAAATAATGATGGCAATTCATTACATGGAGGTTTAAAGGGATTTGACAAAGTAGTATGGGATACAAAACAGTCAGGTAATTCGGTAACGTTAACGTACGATAGCAAGGACGGAGAAGAAGGTTATCCGGGTAACTTGCATGCACAGGTTGTTTATACGTTAACTGACGACAACGAATTGAAAATAGAATATACTGCTACCAGCGATAAACCTACGCCGGTTAATCTTACAAACCACACTTACTTCAATTTATCAGCAGGCAAGTCGGCAACTATTGAAGATCATATATTAACCCTCAATGCTGACAAATATACGATGGTGAATGATAAACTGATACCTACCGGTCAAAACCCGCCAGTAAAAGGAACGCCAATGGATTTTACTTCTCCTAAAAAAGTGGGAAAGGATCTTGGTTCAGTAAAAGGGGGGTATGATCATAACTGGGTATTGAATAAATCAGGTGATGAAGAAAGCCTGGCTGCCACGGTGTACGATTCAGCCAGCGGCCGTTACATGGAAGTACGTACTACCCAACCTGGCATTCAGTTTTATACTGGTAATTTCCTCGATGGAACACTTACCGTTACAAGAGGTGGAACCACCATTGGTAAACACGCCGCTCTTTGCCTGGAAACACAGCATTTCCCCGATTCGCCCAATCAGCCCTCATTTCCTACAACAATATTAAAACCCGGTGAAACATATAAACAATCAACAATTTATACGTTTTCGGTAAAATGAATACATTATTAATTATTAATTGTTAATGATAAAGTTTCGTTTTTAGACATTCTGTAAATTCTTTAATTCAGTGAACTCTGATCAAATTATGCGATTTATGAAAAAATATGCCTGTCTTCAATTGGTATTTGTATTGTTTGTGGCTTCTGCGGCTCAATCGCAGAAACACCAGCTAGTTAAAAAATGGCAAACAGACACTTTGTTAAAGGTGCCGGAATCTGTGTACCTGGATGCAGCCAACAAAGTATTATATGTAGCCAACATCGATGGTGCTCCTGATGGAAAGGATGGAAAAGGTTCCGTGGGAAAAGTAGGCCTGGATGGAAAGATCATAAAAGTAGATTGGGTAAGCGGCCTGAACGCTCCTAAGGGAATGGGATTATACCAGGATAAATTATATGTCGCCGACCTGGATGCGGTTGCAGTAATTGACATAAAATCAGAAAAGCTTTTGAAGCGCATTCCTGTGGAAGGTGCCATCTTTTTAAATGATATCACGGTAGATAGAAATGGGATTGTATACGTTTCAGACTCAAGGAATAAAAAAGTGTACCGCATGGAAAATGAAAAAGCAACTGTGCTCGTAGAAAATTTGCAGGGTCCGAATGGTTTGCTGTCGCACGGAGATGATTTTTACATACTTGACAACGGAACCATGCTTAAGCTGGAAAAAGACAAACAACTTACCAAGATCACTGAAGGCATGGAAGGTGGTACAGATGGTATTGAGAATGTGCAGGGAAAAGACTTTATCGTATCATGTTGGGGCGGTGTTATCTATTATGTAAATGCGGATGGTTCCAAAGAAAAATTGCTGGATACCCGCGAACAGAAGATCAATTCTGCAGATATTGCATACGATGCAAAAAAGCGGATACTGTATGTGCCTACTTTTTACAAGAATTCAATTGTTGCTTATGATCTAAAATAATCATTTCCGTTTAGGATGTATGATCGCACGGCCTGATAGCCGCCATCATACATCCGGGATGGAACTGGCCTATCATCATTAAAGTTATTTCATGGATTGTACTTCCACTTCTATACCATACCAGCAGATAGGCTCTTTTTCTAAAATTATTGTTGACTATATTAATGGCGCTTCTGATGTACAACCCTTTTACAAACATCCCGTATCGCTGGATGGAATTAGGAAGTCTATTGAATCGAGAAAAGCGTTTGCTAATAACCGTGAATTACTGGTAGAAGTATTGGAACAACAATATAAAGAATATGATTCTGTTGACGGTGTTCATCATAATATCCAGGCACTTTTAAATGAAAACAGTTTTACGATTGTTACTGCTCATCAACCAAATATTTTTACCGGTTACCTTTACTTTATTTATAAAATCCTGCATATCATAAAACTCTCAGTTCACCTGGGTAAAGAAATGCCGGAGTTCAAATTTGTTCCTGTATATTATATGGGTAGTGAAGATGCGGACCTGGATGAACTAGGACATATCTTCCTGAATGGTGAAAAGTTGATTTGGGAAACCAGCCAGGAAGGCGCAGTTGGAAGAATGAGAAATGACGGCCTGGAAAAAATTATAGATAGAATATCGTCAGAATTATCTGTATTACCTTTCGGCGGAGAGTTGGTTGATCTCCTGAAAAAATGTTACCTGGAAAGTGCTGATGTGCAAACGGCTACTTTCCGATTGGTACATAATTTATTTGCTGATTATGGATTGATAGTAGTACTGCCAGACAACCCGAAACTGAAAGCAGTGATGAAGCGGATTTTTGAAGATGATCTTTTGAACCAGGGCCCTTCATCTATCGTTGAACAAACAATTCATGATTTATCAGGTCACTACAAGGTACAAGCCAAACCGAGAGAGATTAACTTGTTTTACCTGGAAGTTAATATTCGTGAACGCATAATAAAACAGGGAGATACGTGGAAGGTGGTTGGAACAAATATCGCGTTTTCACAAGCTGAATTGTTACAGGAATTGAATGACTATCCCGAAAGGTTCAGTCCTAACGTTATACTCCGTGGATTGTTCCAGGAAACCATACTACCCAATATTGCGTTTATTGGTGGTGGTGGTGAAACGGCTTACTGGCTGGAATTAAAAGATCTCTTTGGTCATTATAGCGTACCCTATCCTGTTTTGATCTTACGCAATTCTTTTCTTTTTATTGAAAAAAGATGGATGAATAAAATCGGCAAATTAGGTTTCGAACTCACGGATCTTTTCAAAGATGAAAGAACGCTCATTGAACAGATCGTAAAAAAGGAATCTGAGAAACAATTAGATCTTTCTGCCGAAATTAACCAGCTCACAGCTTATTATAATACCATCCGCCAACTGGCAGATAAAATAGACAGCACTTTAAATAAACATGTAGAAGCATTACAAACAAGGGTAGTAAAACAATTACATATTCTTGAAAAGAAAATGCTAAAAGCAGAGAAAAGAAAATTCGACGTTCAACAGAAACAGGTATATTCCATTAAGGAGAAGCTATTTCCCAAAAACGGCCTGCAGGAAAGAGTTGATAACTTCATGCCGTATTACGCAAAATTTGGCAAAGAATTTATACGGATGATCTATGATCATTCGCCGGCATTAGAACAGGAATTTGTGATTATTGCTGAGACATTGCAACCATAAACCTATAAGGTTTGAAAATCAGGAAGTTTGACGTAACGAAGCAACCTTTATAGGTTTGGCGGAGGATGTATTGCAACGCTATTCCTTCAACCTCACTTTAAATAAAGAGCTCTCCCCCTTATCATTCCCACCTACCAAATGCAATTTTAATCGTTGCTCCTTATCTGCCTGGATGCATACTGCTTTAATTTGTTGACCCTTAAATTTTTTATCTACCTCGGAAAGATTAAGGTATTCGTTTATTTTAAATCTCTTGCGGCCAATTTTGCGGGAAGCATTTTCAATAACGCCGATGTAACTATCACCCAACGTTCTTTCATCAATGGTATTGTTCGAATCTTCCGATGAAACGGAAGCAATGAGCCAGTCATTTTCATAAGAATACGTGATGCCGGTAAGAGATAAAATCTTTCCTGGCTTTTCTTCCAATTCTATCTTAACAGTCAGGATATCAGCAAGGTGCTGATTTTTCCAGAAGTCGATCGAGGTGATTATTACCCTGTTATCTGCATGTGTTTTATTTGCCCGGTTGCACAAAATTAACTTGTCGTCCATTACGGTAACGGCAGCAATATCCAATTCTTCGAAACCAGATTGTTTCAGGCGATTATAAAAAACAGACAGATCAATTTCTTCAACTGCTCTTGTGTGCAGGTTCATTAAAACAGCGTTATGGCCGCTTGCTTCCATGGAGCCGGAACCAATCATTAGAATGAATGGAATTTTGTTTATTTGTACAATGGTGGTAGCTTCAAAATCCAGCGTTGAATCTTTGGCTATTCTAAATGTATCAGAAGCGAATACATTAATAGTTTCCTGTATTTTCCAGCTTCTGTTCATTACAAGGATGCACCTGGTATCATCGCTCACTACGTACAAATGATCTTCGAATGATTCTATGCCCGGACCGGCACTAAATTCCTTCAACGTTTTATTATCCAGTAATTTAATATTCATAACAGTGTTTCAGTTATCAAAATTGTTTTCCCAACCATTCAGTTTTAGAGTTCTAACCTTCTTCAGCACTTCGGTTTCAAGGCTTTTTTTATATTCAATTACTTTTTGTGCGATAGGTTCATTAAAAGCGCCGATAATGGTGGCTGCAAGAATGCCCGCGTTCTTTGAAGCGTTTAAAGCTACCGTTGCTACCGGAATACCATTGGGCATTTGTAAAATAGAAAGAACCGAATCCCAACCGTCGATAGAATTAGATGATTTAATGGGAACGCCGATAACCGGTAAACTCGTAACAGAAGCGATCATTCCAGGTAAGTGGGCGGCCCCGCCGGCGCCGGCGATGATGACAACCAGTCCGCGATCTTTTGCGGTTCGGGCATATTCTATCATTCGGAGAGGAGTACGATGTGCAGACACCACCGTTAATTCAAATGCAATCCCAAATTCTTTCAATATAGAAGCTGCATTACTCATTATCTCCAGATCACTGTCGCTACCCATTATAATACCAACGATCGGGCTCATGAATGACATGGTTTGAGTTGCAAAGAAAAGACAAAAAAAACAAAAGAACTATTTAGACCTGTACGGGTACGAATGTATTGTAAGGGCGGGGGTACACCCGGCCCCTGCAATACATAGTTATCATAGACAGGTTCACAACTCTTATTACTTTACAATATTCCCCTGCAACCTCAATAACTCAGTTTCAGCCACTTTGGTGTTATATCTTGCAGCAATCAGCCTGTCGTATCCCTGCTCGAGGCTTATTTGTGCTTCGCGGAGTTCAAGATTTGTTGAAACGCCCTGTTTAAACCGTTCCAGTGCAATATTGACATTTTCTTTTGCCAGCAGAATGTTTTCTTCTTCCAGCCTTAGAAGCTTTTTATACAATTCGTAATTTTTAAATGAATTATTTAGCGTAACATCAATTTGTGAAAGTTGATTGGTATAGGTCACCTGCTGCAGTTTAATATTTAACTGCGATTGCCTGATCAGCCTTTTCGTATTAAAACCATTCAGTATTGGCACGTTAACGCTCAATCCATAATTGAATCCCTTGTTCTGGTTGAAAAGGGGCGTAAATGTATTAATTACTTCTGCATTATTTAAACGGGAAAAATTATATGCAGAGTTAAAAGAAACTATGGGAAACAGATCCGCTCTAGTTTCTTTAAGTTCCAGCTTTGATATGTCAATGTTCTTTTTGGCCAGGAGTAAGGTTGGATTGCTGAGTTCAAGTTCATTACGTATCGTTCCCAGTTCAATGTTGGGATTGAATGGAATACTGTCTTCTACTTCATAAGATTTCGTAGTAGGCAACCCCATCAACTGGTTAAGCTGTTCTTTTAACTGGGCAATTAATGTTTGCTGGGTTAGTTGCGCGGCTCTTTGGGCATTCAGATCAACCTTTGCCTGCAGTAATTCGGGTTTTGCACCAAGACCTACGCTGAATTTTTTATCTGCCAGCTTTACGCGTTCATCATTAATTGATATTTGCTCCTCGATAGCTTTTAGCTGTTGTTTTTGACGAACGATATTATAATAACCATTAATAACTGCAGCTACCGTTGTTACCACCTGTTGTTTTACAGCAATTTCGCCTAACCGCACGAATTCACCCAGTTTGTCTTTGGTGGCAAACATCCGCAATCCATCAAACAACCGCCAGTTAAGATTAACAGAAGCTGCGAGGTTATTCGATTTAATACCATTTCTTTTTCTCTCGCTGCCATCGGAGAGCTTTTGATTCTGATTATTTGAATTCCAGACTCTTGTAGCAGTACCATTAAAGGCAGGTAAGAAAGCTGCAAGCGCATAGTCATTATCAATAGCATAAGAAGAGGAGTCGATCCTGATAGTTTCTATATCGTAATTGTTTTTTAGCGCAGCGCCGATAGCGTTCTCCACCGATAAGGAATCCTGCCCCTCAGCCAATTCGCAACATAATAAAAAAACCCCCAATACAAGTTTCGAAATAGATCTCATGAATTTATTTTTACGCATCAACTTTAACTGTTACCGTTTCATCCAGTTTACTTTTCTTTTTAGAAGAAGAAAGGAATGAATACATAGCCGGAATAACAAATAAAGTTAGAATTAAAGAGAACATAATGCCACCCACAATCACCAGTCCTAAAGGCATGCGGCTGGTGGATGAAGCACCCAGCGATAGAGCCAAAGGTAATGCTCCAAGCGACATGGCAAGACTGGTCATTAAAATAGGGCGCAACCTGGCCTCGGCAGCAAAGACGGCAGCCTCCATTTTATTCATGCCTTCGAGTCGTTGCTGGTTAGCGAATTCTACGATAAGGATACCGTTTTTTGTTACCAGTCCAATAAGCATGATCATCCCTATTTGCGAGAAAATATTGAGTGTTTGGTTAAAGATATATAATGTAAGTAAACCACCCGCAATTGCCAGGGGAACTGTGAACATTATAATAAAGGGGTCGATAAAACTTTCAAATTGAGCAGCCAGGATCAGGAAGATCAGTGCCAGCGCTAACATGAGGGCAAAGCTGGTATTACTCGAACTTTCTGCATAGTCCCTGGAAGATCCGGATAGGGAAGTGGCGAAGGAAGCATCCAAAACCTGGTCGGCAATTTTTTGCATCTCCTTCACACCTTCACCGACCGTTTTACCCGGGGCAAGCCCTGATGAAACAGTTGCCGATTTGTACCGGTTAAAATGATAAATGGTAGGAGGCGTATTTGCTTCTTCAAAGCTTACCAGGTTATCGAGGGAAACAGAAACACCGGCGGCGTTTCTAACATATATTCCTTTAAGATCTGTCGGGTCATCACGGTCATTACGGGCCACCTGTCCCAATACCTGGTATTGTTTTCCATCTTTCGTGAAATAGCCGAGGCGTTCATTACTCAGTGCCAGTTGCAAACTTTGTGAAATGTCCTGTACACTGATGCCCAGCTGACTGGCTTTCATCCGGTCGATATTTACACGTAACTCAGGCTTATTAAATTTCAGGTCTGCATCTACGCCTTGCAAAACCTTATTATTATTAGCCAGTTCAAGGAACCTCGGTAAGGCTCCCCTGATCTTTTCAAAATTATTATTCTGGATAACAAACTGTACAGGTTGCCCGCCACGCCTGTTTACTGAAATAGTTTGTTCCTGTATTGCAAAAGCCCTGCCTGCATTCAGTTTGCTTACATTCCGGCTCACCATATCTACAATCTCTTGCTGGGAGCGATACCGCTCAGCGGGGTCAACCAGGCTAACCCTGACCATACCACTGTTAACGGAACCTGAGCTAAAACCGGGTGCAGTCATACTCATCACAATTCGTTTCTCCGGCACCGAATCCAGAATAAAATCAGATAAACGATCTATATATTTATCCATATAATCAAAAGAAGTTCCTTCTGGCGCCGTAACCTGCAAACGGAACTGGCTGCGATCTTCCATTGGCGCCAGCTCAGAAGGAAGCAGGCTGCCTATCCATACTATAACTCCGCTGCAGATGGCAATAATTACAAAACCCATCCACCTAATCTTCATAAATTTTAATAGAAGATATTTATACCCGTTCTCTAATCCCAGGAAAAAAGGTTCCGTTTTATTATAGAACCAGGAAGTTTTATGCACTTTCCGCGTTAATTTAACATTGAGAACGGGCGTAAGTGTAAGGGACACGAAAGCAGAAATAAGTACGGCGCCTGCAACTACAATCCCGAACTCCCTGAATAACCTGCCTACAAATCCCTGTAGGAATATGATCGGTAAAAAAACGACTGCCAGGGTTATGGAGGTAGAAATAACAGCAAAATAAATTTCTTTGGATCCTTCCTTAGCCGCCTGCCATTTATCCATTCCCTTCTCTATCTTTTTATAAATATTTTCTGTTACAACAATACCATCATCCACCACCAGGCCGGTAGCCAGCACAATGGCCAATAATGTTAACACGTTAATGGTAAAACCGCAGAGGTACATGATAAAAAACGCGCCGATCAGCGATACCGGTATATCTATTAATGGCCGGAGGGCAATAAGCACATCGCGGAAAAACAGATAAATGATAATAACCACTAATATAAAAGCGATGAGTAAAGTTTCTTCTACTTCCGAAATGGAATTTTTGATAAACCGGGTTTGATCAAGGGCAATATCCAATTTGATATCCTTAGGCACTTCTGTTTTGATTTGATCCATTCGTTTGTAAAACTCGTTGGAAATGGATACGTAATTAGAACCGGGCTGGGGTATAATCGCCATCCCGATCATCGGGATCTGGCTTTCTTTCAAAATACTTTCTTCATTTTCTGGTCCCAAAACGGCTTCGCCTACACTTTTCAATAGTATATCTGAACCATTTACATTCTTAAGGATGATATTATTGAATTCCTCTTCAGTATTGAGTTTTCCAAAAGTACGTACCGATAATTCGGTTGCGTTGCCTGTAATTTTGCCCGAAGGCAATTCCACATTTTCGCGTTGAAGAGCCGTCCTGACATCCAGCGGGGTTAAACCATAAGCGCTAAGTTTTATGGGATCGAATAAAATACGCATTGCGTACCTTTTTTCTCCCCAGATCTGTATGCTACTCACACCTGGTATCGTTTGCAAACGTTCCACCAGTACGTTATTGGCATATTCGCTTACCTGCAGTTGATTGCGGGTATTGCTTTGTACGGTCATGGAAATGATGGCATCTGAGCTGGCGTCGGCCTTGGAAACAACGGGGGGAGCATCCAGGTCATCAGGTAAGGAACGAGAAGCCTGGGATACTTTATCACGAACATCATTGGCGGCAGCTTCCAGGTCAATGCTAAGGTCGAATTCCACGTTAATATTGCTGGATCCCTGGCTGCTGGAAGAAGTGATATTTTTAATCCCGGCAATACCGTTGATAGATTTTTCCAGTGGTTCCGTTATCTGAGTTTCAATAATGTCGGCATTGGCACCGGAGTAATTGGTCCTGACACTCACATTGGGCGGATCTATGGCCGGATAATCCCTGATTCCCAGGAAATTAAAACCAATTACACCAAATACGATGATCACAATATTGAGCACTATGGCTAAGACAGGTCGTCGTAAACTAAGTTCTGATATATTCATAATAAATCCCTTAAAGCTTCATACATTAAAAGTCGTTCCAGCTAAATAGAAAAATGAAAGTAATTTCAGAGGTTGTGGCGGTTATTATTTCATAAGACGCCTTATTTACATATTCCTCTTGCTTTCCGCCATTATTTTTCGATGGATGAGGTATAAAACAACATTTAGATCGCGGAATTTGTTATTCCCTCCTTAACGGGCCACGGATGATGAGTCTGCCTGCGTATCACCGGAACTGGGTTTCTTTGGGGCATTGCTGATACGCGAGATTTTTATTTTCCCTTCCGGCTTTATGGAAAGTAAGCCCGTGGTTACTATAGTATCCCCCACGGAAAGACCACTGGTGATCTGTACCTGGGATGAATCTCTTACACCCGTTCCCACTACTATAAATTTAGCCACCCCACCATTAAATACAATCACCTGCTTATTCCTTACTCCCGGAATTACGGCCTGTGATGGAATCATCAGGGCTTTATCATCTTTTCCAAAATCCATAATAACTTTCGCAAATGCGCCCGGGATAAGTTTCGCATCCCTGGCATTAACGGCTGCTCTAATCCGGAGACTGCGGTTATTGGCTTCCACCATCGCTTCTGTAGCGATTACTCCCGCCGTATATTTTTTATTATTGCCATCTGTAGTAAAACCAACGGTTTGACCAATGGTCACATTACTGGTATATTTTTCAGGGATCGTAAATTCCAGTTTTAATTTATCTACCTGCTGAATGGTAGCGATAATTGTTTGAGGTGTAACGTAAGCTCCCATGCTGATACTCCTTAATCCTAATCGGCCGTTGAAAGGAGCATGTATTTCCGTTTTTTGGATGGCCGTTTGGATTAAATCCATATCGGCCTTTAAATTGCTCACTTCCAGCCCGCTCAGGTCATATTCCTGCTGACTTATCCCGCTTATTTTTAAAAGTTCTCCCTGGCGCTGAACCGTTTTCTGGGAGATAGATAATTGCACCTCCAGTTTTTTTAGCTGAGCCTGGAGGTCACCATCAAATAATTTTACCAGCAAAGTACCTTTAGCCACATTGCTGCCTTCCTTTACATTCAACACAACCACCCTCCCGGATACTTCCGGGTGCAATTCTGTAGATTCGAAGGGCATCAGGTTGCCGGGTATCTCTATGGAATTACTGATTGTGCTGGATTTTACGATATATCCTTCTGAAGTGATGGGAACATTTCGCACAGCAGCAGCGGATGACGGGTTGTTTTTTTGAGGATCTTTCTTGGACGAGCATGCCGCGAGAAACAGGATGGGTATTAAAAAGGCCGCGATTGCATTTTTCATATATAAAATAACCTGGTTGATGATATTAATGGCATTAAATGTAAACATTACTCTGCTAACAATTGTGAGTCCTGAAAGGTAAGCAGGAAACCTTAAAGCAGTATTTGCAAAAAAAAATCAAAAAATAACATGTACTCAAGAATCAATAACGGAGCAAATTAAACAATCACCTTGAGCTGAGATTTAATTTCCAAGGCTTTCCTGATCAATTCCCCGGTATGATCACCAATTAACGTTACATGGCCCATTTTTCTTCCCGGCTTTGTTTGCTTTTTGCCATACAAATGAACATAGGTATTCTCCATTGCAAGTGTCACCTGCAGGCCCAGGTATCGGGCTTCGCCGTTACAATCCTTCTCACCGATCAGGTTCACAAGGGCCGAATGCCTTATGGTAGCCGTATTACCTAAAGGATATCCCAGTAATATCCTCCATAACATATCATATTGCGAGCAAAAGTTTGCTTCTATGGTATGATGACCGCTGTTATGCACACGGGGAGCAGTTTCATTAACGAAAACATTTTGATCGAAATCAACCAGCATCTCCACTGCAAACAACCCGGGTGATTTCAATGCTTTTGCCACTTTTATAGCGATAGCTTCAATTCGCCACAACGTTTTTTCAGGCACTGATGCCGGGCAAACCTGGTAATCCAACAAGTTAAGAACAGGATTGAACACCATCTCAACGGGTGGGTAAAACGCTGTTTTTCCTGTTTCGCTCACCGCTATTATTACAGAAATTTCTTTGTGCACTTTTACCAGTTTTTCTAAGATAGACGGTGCATCAAAACCTGCCGCCAGGTCGTTCCCGGTTTTTAGAACCATCACACCACGACCGTCATACCCACCTTCTGCCAGTTTATGAACGGCAGGCAAAAAATTAATTCTTTGCTCTAATTCACGTTTACTTTGAACAACAACATACTCAACCGTTGGAATGTTATTTTTCTCATAAAACTTTTTTTGGAGAATTTTATTTTTGATGATACGCAGGGTGGAGGGTTGCGGATACACCTTTACACCCTCCGATTCCAGTTTTTCAAGGGCTTCTATATTTACCGATTCAATTTCGATCGTTAATGAATCTAACCCCATTCCGAAATTATATACGTCTTCATAGTTACGAATATCTCCCAATACAAAATGATGACACAAGTGTGCGGCCGGGCATTCCGGATCGTTTTCCATGATGTACGTTTCCACCGGGTAATTTGCAGCTTGTTGTAGTAACATCCTTCCTAACTGTCCACCACCCAGGATACCTGTTTTTTGCATAAGTTTTAATTGCGCCGTGAAGATAGAGAAAGTTTAAAGGGTAAGGGTCAAAGTTTAAAGTTCAAAACTACCCTGGGAACTTCCCAAAAAAACTTTAAACTTTAAACTTTGACCCTTAAACCTTAAACTATCTCTTATCTTTACCACGCTAAAATAACCCACCGTCTATTTATGCTGATTATTCGTTTTAAGAGTAACCCCGTTCTTATCATCAATTGGGTTGCTATTCTTTTTTTAAGTTGTGCGATCTACATCGATAGTAATGGGCAAACTGCTGCTTCATCATACAATTTTATTGATTACCAGAAATCTATTCCAAAAATCACCGACCTGCTGAAGCGCAAGCAGGATACACTGATGAGACAATTTCAAAACAAGGGATTGGAATGGCCCGCAAAATATTTATATATCCGCTCTTTTAAATATGATAGCCAATTGGAGGTTTGGGTAAAAAATAACAGGAACCAGCCATACAAGTTATTCAAAACATATAAGGTATGTGCGCTGGCGGGAACACTCGGCCCCAAGCGGCTGGAAGGGGACTACCAGGTTCCGGAAGGGTTTTATCATATCAATGAATTTAAACCAAACAGTTTGTATCATTTATCACTTGGATTGAACTATCCTAATATGTCGGACAGAATGCTGAGTGATTCCGCGCAACCGGGGGGTGATATTTATATTCATGGTAGCTGTGTTACCACCGGTTGCATCCCTATCACCAATCCGCAAATGGAGGAGTTATACATATTGGCAGCCTATGCAAAAAACCAGGGACAGGATTTCATCCCCGTTCATATTTATCCTATCGACTTTAATAATGTCAAAAGCGAAGAGTACCTTAAAAAATATTTGCAGACTTTCTCTGAATATACTGCCTTCGAATCCAAAATGAAAAACGCTTTTTATTATTTTGAGAAGTACAAACAGGTACCTACCATCTTGATTAATGAAAAGGGTGAATATTTAATTGATGATGAAGCGCTGCCAAAGCCCAAGGTTGAACCCGTTAAAAAAATATACGTTAAAAAAAAGAGAACCTACGTAGACTTTGATGAAAAAGACATTCCGGCTGTGATTAATAATTTACCGGTATACCCTGGTGGCAATGATGAATTCCAGGCGTTGCTGAAAAAAATGGATAAAGACTTTACCGTTTATCTTACAAAGGAAATAAAAACCGTATATGTGCAGGTTGAATTTATTATTGATAAAGACGGGAATGTTGTAAATCCCAAAATTATCCGTGGTGGTAATGATGAAGTGAATGATCATATCCTGGATATTTTTGAATCCATGCCCAAATGGAAACCTGCTGTGAGGCTGGAAAAAAATGTTCCGATCAAATTAAAGCAAACGGTTATCGTAGGCGGGCATTAGCTATCGGCTATCGGAATGCAACCGCCAAAGATCCGCCATCCATTTTAATTGAACATTAAAATTTTACGGTCATAATAAATTTTTGAATGACTTTTATACATTCGTATATTTCAAAATAGTTCATGATACCTGAAGGGCAAAGGCTGACAGCCGATAGCTGACGGCTGATAGCCGCATACCTAACCTTAAAACAACACCCCATATGATCAATAGAAAGGTTTTCACGCTTGATGAATTTACTATCCAACAAATGAGGGATTTTCCTGGCGCCACTGGCCAGTTAAGTGGGTTGTTGAGAGATATTGGGTTGGCTGCAAAACGGGTAAACGTAGAAGTAAATAAAGCGGGGTTAGTAGATATTTTGGGTGAAATTGGCCGGGAAAATGTGCAGGGAGAAACTGTTCAGAAACTGGATGAATTCGCCAATAATCAATTCATTGGTGTGCTGCATCATGGTATACATTGTTCGGGGGTAGGCAGTGAAGAAAATGATGATATAGTTGTTTTTGATGATGAATTAAGTAATAAGAGCAAGTATGTGTTGCTGATGGACCCTTTGGACGGTAGCGGCAATATTGATGTAAATGTTTCAATAGGTACTATTTTTAGCGTGTACAAAAGAGTTTCAGAATTGGGCAAGCCTTGTACCCTCGCTGATTTTTTACAACAGGGGCATCAGCAGGTTGCTGCAGGATATATAATTTACGGTTCCAGTACCATGATGGTATATGCCACCCGCCTTGGAGTAAACGGCTTCACCCTTGATCCTTCTGTGGGAGAATTTTGTTTAAGTCACCCTAATATACAAACGCCGCCGGATGGCAAGATCTATTCGGTTAATCATGGCAACTTCTGGCAATACGATGAAAAAGTTAGATCGTATATACATGCCTGTCAGCGAAAAAATAAATTGAACGGTGGACCATATACGCAACGATACATCGGCAGTATGGTAGCTGATGTGCATCGCAATCTTATTAAGGGTGGCATATTCATGTATCCTGGTACAATAGATAAGCCAAAGGGTAAATTACGTTTGTTATATGAATGCAACCCGCTTGCCTTCATGATTGAAAAATCCGGTGGTAAATCAACAAATGGAATAAAAAGGATACTGGATGTGCAACCCACGGAGTTGCATCAGCGTTCCCCATTTTTTATTGGAAGTTTGAAAATGATGTCAGAACTG
The DNA here is from genome assembly GCA_039921525.1 of Chitinophagaceae bacterium. Classification (GTDB taxonomy): domain Bacteria; phylum Bacteroidota; class Bacteroidia; order Chitinophagales; family Chitinophagaceae; genus JADCRZ01. The sequence goes on from JBDSBP010000124.1 coordinate 66,617, forward strand.
GAAGCACATCTGAGCGGTGAAGTTTCTGCCAGCTGATTCCCATTAAGGGAAAAATGATTTAGCATTTCCTTGCATCGATTGGTATAAAAATTGAAAACGGTATAGTTTAAGATATTTGTTTATGTCAGCATCGTTTTCAGCCAGGATGTCCTTCCTTATTTGTTTTATTTTTATCGTTCCTTTACCAAGTTGGTCTTTAAGGCATCCTTCTCCTCAAGTACAATCAACTTATAGTACTCCAATAGCCAGGATGGAGGATGAAATCCTTACTTACGTAAATGATTACCGCGGTAAAAAGGGGCTACCTGTGCTACAAATGAATTCCGATATATCTGGTGAAGCACTAAAGCATAGTGTTGATATGGCAACCAATAAGGTTGCTTTCGGTCATGATGGTTTCGAAGACCGGGTAAAAATGATTTCAAAGAAAATAGGCAATATGCATTCATCTGCCGAAAATGTTGCTTATGGAAATCTTTCGCCCAAAGAGGTGGTAGATATCTGGTTGAAAAGTGCGGGTCACCGCAAGAATATCGAAGGCAGGTATACGTTAACGGGTATTGGCACCGCAACAGATAAAAGCAATATTATTTTTTTTACGCAGATTTTTGTGAGTAAGTAAGCTGGCTGTAAAGAATCTGATTTTATCTTCCAAAACTAAACTTTCCTGTTTTCTTTTTATACTCGCTGACATTATCATAAACCTAAAAATTTTATAGCGTTTGCAGATGATCATAAGCGGATTTTCCCTTCGGCATATGATCTTTTACTTATCTTGTGTTATATTTTTTTCATTTCATGAAAACCATCATTTCAGTTAAGGATCTCGTTAAAAAGTACGGCGATTTTGAAGCAGTAAAGGGCATCAGCTTTGATGTTTATGAAGGCGAGATATTTGGTTTACTGGGACCCAACGGTGCCGGCAAGTCAACTACATTAGAGATCATTGAAACTCTTCGCGATAAAACAAGTGGTGAAGTATTTGTAAACGGGTTCAACCTGGATCAGTCACCGGATAAAATTAAAAAAATAATCGGCGTTCAGTTGCAGGCATCCGGCTATTACCCCGGCCTCAAGTTGACTGAGTTGATTGAATTGTTTGCAGGTTTATATAACCAGGATGTAAAACCCATGGAATTACTTTCATTGGTGAACCTGCAGGACAAGGCTAAAGCAAAGTATAAAGAACTAAGCGGGGGCCAGAAGCAACGGTTCTCTATCGCCACAACACTCATCAATAAACCATTGCTCATTTTCCTGGATGAACCAACAACAGGACTGGATCCGCAGGCGCGGCGGAATTTGTGGGACCTTATTACAGATATCCGTTCCCAGGGTACTACCGTAATTATCACTACACATTATATGGATGAAGCGGAAGTCTTATGCGATCGCGTGGCTATCATTGATTCAGGGAAAATCGTTGCCATTGATAGTCCACATAACCTGATCGATAACCTGGTGGCTACTGGTTTTGAGCGTAAAAAAGAAGTGAAGCAAGCCAACCTGGAAGACGTTTTTATTCATATTACCGGCAAGGAATTCAGGGAAGGATAAATCATCAACATTAATATACATAACGCATGGACACCGATTATTCACTTCGTTATCCTATGGGAAAATTGCAGGACCAACGCCTTACCGGCGAAGAACCTTTTTCAGAGCAAATTAAAAAAGCACATATACTTGATATAAAATTTTTGCCTTCTTTATTAGAGAATGCCGTTCTGAATTTGGATGCTGCACAGTTACATACACCTTACCGCCCCGGCGGGTGGACCATCCACCAGGTTGTTCATCATGTTCCCGACAGCCATTTAAATGCTTATACCCGTTTCAAGCTTGCCTTAACAGAAAACAATCCTGTGATCAAGCCTTATGATGAAGCGGCATGGGCTGAACTAAGCGACACACGAAATCTTCCTATTAATATTTCACTTACATTATTACATGCACTGCATACAAGATGGGTGGAACTATTGAATAATATTTCCGAAGAGGAATGGAATAAAACGGTTTTTCATCCGGAGCATAAACGAAACATAAGTTTGTGGCATTTCCTTGCCACCTATGCCTGGCATGGTAAACATCATGTGGCTCATATTACATCTCTTCGTGAAAGAATGAAATGGTGAGCAACGTTGAATTAAATGAGACAAGCATTAAGAGTTCAATTATAAATTATGAGCGATTTAACCTGGCAAACACTTTCATCGGAATATATTAACAGGCACGTTTACTTTACAGCAAGAAGGGATATATGCAAACGCAAAGATGGTGTAATTGTAGATCCTTATTTTGTAGTAGAATTACCTACTGCCGCAACTGCCTTTGCTTTAACGGCTGACAATAAAGTTGTATTGGTAAAACAATACCGCCACCCCATCTCTACGGTAGCTTTGGAAACACCTGGAGGTTTTGTAGATGAGGGAGAAGCATTTGATGCCGCCATGAAAAGGGAATTACTGGAGGAAACAGGATATGAATTCGAACAGGTTGAATACCTGGGAAAGTTGGCAGCGAACCCCGGTGTATTAAATAACTACACCGAAATGTTTTTTGCCAGTGGCGGTAAAAAAACGACAGAGCAGAAGCTTGATCATAATGAAGAAATAGAAATCGTTGAGTTAACGATTGAAGAGTTGATTGAACATGTAAAGGAACAAAAAATCATTCAGTCAGTACATGTTAACTGCATCTTCCTGGCATTATTAAAAATAGGCAGGCTTAAGTTTGTCTGAACCGCTGATGGAAATGATTAAGGGATTATTCTGCATTGGTGTATTTTTCTTGTTTTGAATCATATTCATCCATTAATCAATCCCGTCAGGGGTCCGACTTCGCCTACTACAAATACACTTCCACACACCAATATCACATCATCCTTATCTGCATGTGACAAGGCTGTTTTAAGCGCAGTATTAACATCAGGATAAGATTGCCCTTCCATTCCGGCCGCTTTTCCTTTTTCTAATAATTCATCTTCTGGCAATGCTCTTGGAATTTGTGCTTTGGTAAAATAATAGGTGGCTGTTTTTGGTAAATAAGATAATACTTTATCAACTTCTTTGTCTTTCACCATTCCTATGACTATCCGGAGATGATGATAAGTGGTTAATTCCAGCTGATCTGCAATTGCCTTAATGCCATCTTCATTGTGACCGACGTCTAAAATTACCCTAGGGTGTTCATGAATTGTTTCCCATCGGCCATGCAATCCCGTTAGCTTTTTAACGTGTTGAAGCGCATGATGAACGGTGCTATCAGGAATAACCCATCCACTAAGCTGCAGTAATTTTACTGCTTCCAGTACAGTTACCAGGTTTTTGGTTTGATATATTCCGGTAAGGTCAAGCGGATAAAAGGCTTTTTCATCAGTATGTGAAAGGGTAACTTCTGCTATCAACATGCGGTGTTCAAATTTCCAGTCAGCCACGAATCTTTGTTCACTGGCAAAATAGATAGCTGCATTTTCACGGGAGGCTTTTTCTTCAAAAACTTTAGCAACCGCAGGTTGATGATCTCCGATGATAACTGGTATGCCGGGTTTTATAATACCCGCCTTTTCGGCGGCTATCATTTCCAGCGTATCGCCCAGCATGTTCATATGATCCCAGCTAATATTAGTAATGATGGAAAGCTCAGGGGTAATGATATTAGTGCTGTCCAGCCGGCCGCCAAGACCTACTTCAATGATTGCAATGTCTACCTGCTGCTGAACGAAATATTCAAAAGCCATGGCCACGGTAATTTCGAAAAAGGAGGGGGATGCTTCTTCTATCAACGGTTTTAAACGAGTGATAAAATCTACCACGTAATTTTCAGGGATCATTTCACCATCTACCTTTATCCGCTCTCTGAAATCTTTCAAATGAGGAGAAGTATATAAACCTGTTTTATAACCAGCAGACTGAAAGATGGCTGCCAGCATGTGGCTCGTTGAACCCTTACCGTTAGTACCCGCCACATGAACAGACCTGAATTTTGTCTGTGGGTTACCCAAATACTCGCATAAAAGTATGGTGTTGTTTAGATCCGCTTTGAATGCCGAGGCTCCGATTCGGCTGAACATGGGTAATTGGGAATAGATATACGCAAGAGTTTGCTGGTAGATCATGGTAATTCGAACTTCATTTTTACAGTTCGAAGTTAAGGTGAATGTCAGAAATTATTCCATGCCATCCGGTTATTTTGAAAAAGGATATATTTAATTTTTCAATTTGAAATTGAATATAATAGTGCCCGATGTTTCTTCTTCACCAGGATTGAATTTAATTTGAATGGCTTTACGGTTAGCAATTGATTTCAGGGTGGCGTCTGATGTGGTTGAACCCCTTGGCTCATATACTGCTGCTATTACCTTACCCGTTTCATCTACCCGAATATTCACCGCCACTTTAGCGTTCTCGTTAAACTCATCTTCAAACGACGGCAAACTGGTAAAGTGCCTTCCCTGGAGCCCCTTGGAAATCGCTACCCCCGAATTACCTCTTCCGCCTCCTTCGTAATTTTTACTATTGGGATCCCCTCCAGGTTTTCCCTGGTCTCCCTTACCACCGGCTATTCCTTCGCTACCCCCTTTTTTATATAAATCCGCCTCGTTACCGCCCGTGCCTGTGCCACTGGCACCTTTAAACACAGCCTTTGGTTTTTGTTGAACGGGAACAGGATTTTCAACGGGCTGAATGGCTTTAGCAGGTTTATTTTTAACAACTTCCTTTTCAGTAATTTTTGTAGCCTCAGGAGTTACCACTGGCGGTTTCTTTACAACAGGAGCGTCCTCATTTTTATTATCGTCTGTTTCCACTTCTTTTACCGGCGTATTTTCGGTAACCGTTGCTATTGGCGGAGTATATTTCGCCTGCTCCCGGGGTGCCGGGCGGCCCGGTTCATAAGGCTGGTCATTTCCCAAACCCACGTCACTACTACCCAGGTTTACTTCAATGCCCTCTTCGTTGAGCGGTTGGGGAAACGCAGGTGTGGTCCACTTTACAAAGAAAAACAGTACCAGTAAACACAAGCAGATAAGCGTGGTATAACCAGCAGCCCTAATATTTTTTTTAGATTCGAAATTGTCTATAATCTGGTAGGCATTCACCATATAAAGGTACAATGTTTAAGGATAACGATACAAGTTGCATGCTAATTGCGAAGGAGCAAGGAGTGGAAGTGTTAAAATTAGGCTATCGGCTATCGGCTATCGGCTATCGGCTATCGGCTATCGGCTATCGGCTATCGGCTATCGGCTATCGGCTATCGGCTATCGGCTATCGGCTATCGGCTATCG